>JANLFK010000014.1:0-57185 GCA_024655945.1 candidate division KSB1 bacterium | reverse complement strand
TGCTGCTTGTAGGCAGACCGCTGAGTATAAAGTGGTGCAGCGCACCTGGCACGATCTGGAAGGAGGACGAAGTGCTCGGCCCGTCGATGGTGGTCTCAGAACCATCGCGCGTCTCAAGTGTGACGGCGTAGGTACCAGGCGTGGTGGCATTGTCGACGAGTGCTATGCTAATCCTTGCGTTCGCATATCCGGTCTTCACCGAGCCAGTGCCGTCCCGGGTCACTGTCACGGTGCGCGTTGCAGCATGCACCGATACCTGAAACCCGCCGTCTATGGAGTGGTTTGGCGAAGCAGCGATCGCCACACCGCTTACGTCGAAGCCCGAGGGAAAGGTGATGACTATCTGACCATCCTTGGGCAGAGTCCCAGGAAAACCAAAGTCAACCTGGCAGATGGTTGCCACACCTGCCGAGGAATCGACGAGGGTCACCTTCAACGGCGAGATGATGTCGGCCATGGCGGAGATCGCCTGTCCGGCAACCACTGCGATGAGGACGAGGAGAGCTGCAGGCGTCTTCCTGCCGACTATTTCGGGGCGCTCCCGGCAAAGCATGCGCTATCGGCCCTGGCTTGTAGTATCCGTCGTCACTGGTAGCACAAGTGCCTGTGGCCGTGCCCCGGGACGGGGGAAAATCTTCACGGAGGCCTGTCCCGAACCAATCGCAGCCCAGCTCTTCGGGTTATGCACTGCCGCGAACAGCAGGTCAACGGTCGTTCCTGGGGGCACCGCTTTGCCCAATCCGGAGCGTCGCAGCCGCACCGTGTCCGCCACCACGTTCACCGTGAAGCCGCCATCCAGTGTTCTTGAGGATGCAAGTTGAACGCCAGAAACGTCAAAGGCACCAGGCAGGACAAGCTCAATGAGTGCTGACGACCTCAGGGTGTCATGGGCGACAAAACGTAGCTCGTACACTGCGTTCTGCCCTGGTCGGGCGTCCAAGGGGGCAATGCGGGCGGCCGACTGGGCCAGAGCAAGTCCAGCTCCGCCGACGAGCCCAAACACGATGCCCACGACAAGCTGCCACTTCATTTCACCACTCCAGCGCGACATGTCTCAAATTCACACATCATTCGGCCCTGAACAGCCTGAATCTTGCAGTCCACGAGCCAAGAATACGGCATTGCAAAGACCATACCATCTCCAACGCCGTTGGCCCCGGTAACCTGCTGTTTTCAGTCGCTCAAATGAGGCTGTATGCCCTATTCAGTCCCGGATACGACCTGATTCCCCTTTGCTCCAAGGCGGGTGACCGGTTTCCGGCTAAGGACGGTGCCAAAACAGGCACCGCTACTTGAGCAGCGTGCGCAGGAGGATGAGGAAGCCCCGGCCGTCGTTCTCCACAAGGCGAAGGTTGCGCTTGGCGGTGCGAAACCGCGGATTGATGCGCAGCGCTTCCTTGAATTCCTCCGCGGCCCGAAGCAAGCAGTTGCGCCCTTGAATCAGGTATGCCACACCCAGGCTGTTGTGCAGGTCGGCGTATTTGGCATGCTGTGCGGTGAGGCGTTCTAACTCGCCCACCAGCCGCTCAACGGCCGCGCCGTCATTGCTGCCTCCGAGCACAAGCCTGAGCAGCAGCTCGTGCTCCACCTGTTCGGACGATTGGGCGTCACCCGCGCTGGCCAGGCGCATGAGTTCCCAAGCCAGTTGCAGGCGACCGTGGTGCAGAGCATGGAGCGCTTCGGCCAGGCGCTCGGAGTCGCCTGCCCGATGCCGCAGCGCCTTGCGCGTCAACTCCGCCACTTCTGCGACGTGCGCGACAGCAGGCTCCGCCTTCTGCCGCATGAGCCTTTCCAGGAGCACGGTGGCTATATCCAGCAGGGCTGCACCGTAGCGCGGGTTGAGGGCAACCGCCTGGCGCAAGTGGACCAGGGCTTTGTCGCCGGAGCCCATGGCCCAGTAGGCACGCCCTAAGGCGCGATGCAGGTCCGCATAGTCCTCCCCGCCCTCAAGACCTCGCTGATAGCAGGCCACCGCCTGCTCGTACTGCTTCTGGGCCATGTAGACGTCGCCGAGGTTCTTGTGATACTCGGGCACCTTTTCATCTAACTCGATGGCCAGCCGGAACTGTGCCTGCGCCTCATCAAAGAAGCCACGGCCGAGCAGCAACAGCCCGAGCCGGTTGTGCGACGGGGCGTGCTTGAGCTCGCGCAACTTGTCACAGAGGTCAAACAACAGCCGCACCCCCTCGCTGGCCTCGCGGTGCAGCGAGGCGACCTCCTGCTGCGCCTCCTCTGCGGAAGCGGCCTGCGCCAGCCGGCGGGTGACCCGCTCCACCAAGCGCCCCTCTTCAAAGACGGTGGCGGAGAGCTCGCCGGTTTCGTCGCACAGACTGGTCTGCACATGAAAGCGCCGGCCACCGATCACCAGGTCGCTGTTCAGACCAACGGACGCCACTTGGCCTCCCGGCAGTCACAGGCTCCTCTTGACGTCGACGGTGCAGGCGCGGGGAGGAGAAGCCGAGACGGAAATCGCCCTGGGCAAACGGAAAAGCGCGTGTTACGACATGAGGCTGATGATGCAGACAACGTCGACGATGTCGTCCACGCTGCAGCCACGAGATAGGTCGTTTGCGGGCTTGGCAAGGCCCTGGATGACTGGGCCGACGGCCCGCGCGTTAGCCAAACGCTCCACCAACTTGTAGGCGATGTTGCCGGCGTTGAGATCGGGAAAGATGAGCACGTTCGCCCTGCCCGCCACCTGGCTGTTGGGGGCCTTCCGCTTGCCAATGGCCTCCACCAGGGCTGCATCCGCCTGCAGCTCGCCATCCAGCAGCAGGTGGGGCGCCTTGTGGCGCGCGATTTCCACCGCGCTGCGCACCTTATCGACGAGCTCGTGCTCGGCACTGCCCTTGGTGGAGAAAGAGAGCATGGCAACAATGGGCTCCTCGCCAGTCAAAGAGCGGTGGGTGCCAGCCGAGGCGAGGGCAATATCGGCCAACTGCTCGGGCGTGGGCGCCGGCACCACAGCGCAGTCAGCAAAGGTCAGCACCCGCCCGTCCGGCGGCAGCACCATTTCGAAGCAGCTAGAGACCACCGAGATGCCAGGAGCAGTGCCAATGCAGTGCAAGGCCGCACGCAGCACGTCGCCTGTGGTGTTGATGGAACCGGCCACGCTGCCGTCCGCCATCCCTTTACGCACCATCATCGCCCCAAAGAACAGGGGGTTCTTCATGACTTCCAATGCTTGTCCTGCAGTCACCCCCTTGTGTTTCCGCAGCTCAAAGTAGGTCTCGGCAAATTCCTGGAGGTGCTCGCTGGCAGCGGGGTTAATGATCTCGGTATCCTCCAGCTGCACATTCAACTCCTTTGCCTTTGCCCGCACCCGGCCCGGCTCCCCCAGCAGTATGACCTTAGCCAAGGTATCACGATGCAGAATCTGCGCCGCTTGAATGACCCGCGGCTCTTCACCTTCGGGAAGAACGATCCTCCGAATCCGACGCTTTGCTTTTGCTCTGATCTCCGCAATCAGGTCCATGGCTGGCAAACCTCTCCTTGAGTTTCACATCCACAAAAGCAGGTACGAACGCCGACACATCACCGCCGCCCCGGGCGACTTCTTTCACGATGGAAGAGTTGAGGTAAGTGTACTTTTCATTTGGCATCAGAAAGACGGTGACAACCCCCCTCGCTAAACGCCTATTCATCAGGGCCATCTGGAATTCATATTCGAAATCGGACACTGCGCGGAGCCCACGGATTATGGCCTGTGCGCCGCGCTGCCGTGCATAGTCCACCAACAGGCCCGTGAAACTATCCACTTCCACGTTGGCGAGCCGCCGGGTGGCCGTAAGGATCATCTCCTTTCTCTCTTCCACCGAGAAGAGCGGCGTCTTTTGCATGTTGTGGGCGATGGCCACAATGACGCGATCAAAGAGCCCTGCCGCGCGCTCGATGACGTCCACGTGGCCGTTGGTAATGGGATCAAATGTCCCTGGGTAGATGACGGTCTTCATGGGCCGCCTCCCTGCGCATGACAAACCAGGCGACTCCAGTAGTGCCAAACTCTTTCGTCCTCACCAGCTCAAAGGCATCCGCCGGGAAGGAGAGTTCCAGCCCCTTGCGATGTTCCAGGACGAGCATCCCTCCTGGGCGGAGGAGACTTCTCTCGGCCAAGGTGCCAAGCAGTACTTCGTACGCGCAAAAGTCGTACGGCGGGTCGGCAAATGCCAAGTCGAAGGGCTGCTCGCCCCACCATTGGCGCAGGTAGCGGTTCACGTCGCTGCAGACCACCTCGGCTTGGTCCGTGAGGCCGAGAGCACGCAGGTTCTCCTCCAGGGCCATAACGACGCGGCGGGAGGAGTCGACGAACACCGCCCTTGCTGCACCTCGGCTGAGCGCCTCTATGCCCAGCGCTCCCGAGCCGGCGAACAGGTCCAAGACCATCGCCCCGCATACTCTGTCGCCCAGGATGTCGAAAATGCAGGTCTTGACGCGATCGCTGGTAGGGCGGACTGCCTGCCCGGGAAGTGTCCGCAGGCGCCGCCCGCGCAGCCGTCCTGCTACGACCCGCACGAAAAGTTGTGCCCTCCACAAAAAAGGTGCCCACTCTTTCTGGCCAGTCTTTCGGTGACCACGAAGCTCCAGGGCACCCTTGTACGGAGCGGGCCGCCTGGCCCGCGCCAAGACCACAGCACTAAGACGACTCCAACAGGTCCAAATGCAGCACGATGCGCACCAGCCCCGGCTGCTTGGAGGTCATACTCACAGGGGTAATCACAAGCTTGGTGAGCTGCACGGCTACACCGCTGTCCTCGAGCTGGTGGAGAAACTCCGGCACTGCACTCAACTTCCCTTCCATCATCAACTGGAACGGAGTATGGTACGTCTCCGCCAGCTTGGTGCGCCGCTGGCCGCTCAGCCTCAGCACGCGGAGGTCCAAAGACTGAGCGGCGTGTCTCAGTAGGCTCTGCAGCGCATCGGGCGCCACTGACTTGAGGCCCAGCGGTTGTCCTGAGGTCTCCAGGCCTTCCAGGGTCCCGACGAGGAGCGCGCGTTCACCACGACGGTGCACGGCGACGCTCCCTTCTGCCAGCATGCGCTTTAGGCCGTCGGCGTAGGTCTGTACGTCTCCCTGTGCGCCACCCCCCACCTCAAGGTAGAACCGGCCGCTGGTGTAAGAAAGGCCCCGCAAGACTGCCCCGCTGGGCAGACTCGTGAGCAGGTTCTCTATGCACTGCGGCAGCGTGCTCGCAGTAGGCGGCTCGTGTGCAGATGCTCCGGTCGTGTCCACCGGCGGCTGCGTGGGCGCCACTGCCACGGGCGCGGGACGACGCCCGAAGGGTCGCCACACCAGAAACACCACCGCAAGGGTCACTGCAGCAAAGAGGAAGAAGACCAGCCATGGCGCCCAAGAACGACGCTTACGCGGTTCCTCCTCGTCAAACTCAGGCAAGGGCGAAGGTTCTCCCCAGTCGTGAGCGCTCCTTTCCTCCCCGCCAGGCCCCATCTCCTCGAAGCGATACGACTCGTACTCCCCTTCCGGCCGGCGCGGCTTCTGTGGCTCCTCGTCTCCCAACAGATTGATATCGACCATAGCCGATTCCTCCCTCTACACGCGTGAGCGCGGCACCCCTCGCAATGCCGCTCCGGTGGCAGCAACCAATTCGTAGTCGCCCACCTTTGGGCGGACGCCGGCCACCTCTGGCGAAAGCTCCAGACGTTGAAAGGGGTTGACAACCTCCACCGGGAGAGCGCACCGCTGCTGGAGAACGGGGGCCAACTCTTCACAAGCAGTCCCGTACACCAGCACGCGCTCCACTTTGCCACTCCCGCTCCTGCGCTCGAGCCCCTCCCACAACTCGCGCGCAAAGGATTGGTCGCGAGCACCAAGTTCCAACGCGCCGCGGTCCGGAAGGGCAGTTTCCCCCTCGTCGAAGAACTCTCCGTCCCTGAGGAAAGCGATCGTGGCGACTTCGGGCAGCAGACGCAAGACGGCGGTGGTGGAGCCAGGCCGGAGCTGATGATTGTGCGTGACGGCGCGCACACCGGCGAAGAGGTCGAGGTCTATTGCAACCAGGCGCAAACCTGCTCGCTGCGAGGCCCCCTTCAGGAACTCAATGATCGGCTTGCGGATGGCCACCACGACCAGGCGATCCTGGCCTCCGTCGGGCATGGCCACATAGGAGGAGTCGACCCGGTACTCCTCCCGACTTGCCACCACCAGCTGCTCGACCTCCCAGCGCACGTGTTCGGCCACCTCCTCCTTTTCCATGCCCCTGTCCACGGGCACGCACTTGACCAGGGCCAGGCGGTCGGAGATGGCGAGGGCAACACGTGGCACCTCTGTCCGGCCCTCGATGACACTGCTCATCGCCGATGCCAGAGATGCCTGTCCATCTTCGTCCTCAAGAGAGAATGCCAATTCCCTATCCAGACGCAGGCTTCTCAGGCGGGTCACCACAGTTCTGGTCCCAGTGGTGCGCAATTCCACTGCCGCCAGTGTCGTACTGCCGATGGATACGCCGAGAAACGCTTCCTCCTGCCCGTTCACCGTGGTCTCCCCATGAGAGTGAACAACACCCGCAAGCGCTACCGCTTTGTCCCCCAGCTTCGCTCACCGCCCTCGATGCGGCCGTGGTTCTCGATGCGCAGGCCACCTATGCGGTACCGCCAAAAGCCCTTCTTGGTTTGCGCGATGTAGACAGAATCGATGGGACAAGCGATGGTCACCGACTTTACCACCGAGGTATCGTCCACGTTCAGCCGGTAGGGCTGCTGACTGGTGGGGCAGGTTGCGAAACTTGCCAGCGTGGCTTTGGCCACCGAATCGCTCCGCGCCAACAGGCGAGGGCTGTGCTCCAGCACTCCCAACACCCAGCGCTGCGGTTGCTCAAGGTCCAGCACCTCTGTTGCGGCAAACCAGAGGACATTGACAATGTCCTTGTTCTTGACCAGGGGCGTACCCTTGGATATGACCTCCACCACCGAGACCGGCACCCGCAGCGTGTCGACCAGGGCGCTGTCAGGGACCACATGCCAGTTGCCGAGTGCGGCATCCATGGGGAGCTTGGAGTAGCGTTGCTGCAGCCGCTCTAAGGCGAGAAAGTCAACAAGTTGCCGGTCTTCCGGTAGCTTCTGCGCTGCCGCAACGACCGCCGCAACCAGGTCCTCCTTGCTGCTCCGGTCGCGAATAGCATTGATGGCATCCACGGCGAGCAAGGAGTCCATGTTCTTGAACTCTTGCAGGCGGGCTCTCGAGGTGTCGCTCAGGATCAGGTCCCCCAGTTTGGGAATGCTGTCGGTGTAGGTGTTGAAGACGCTGATGTAAAGGAGCTCTGCCCGCAGCAGATGGTCCATCCGCTGACGACAGAGGTTGGTGTTCTCTTCCTCGGCCTTCCACAGCTTCTTCGGGTAGAGGATGGTGCCCACCAGTCCCGCAATGAGGACGACGATGAGCACCTCGTACAGTATGGAACCCTTCGCCTTGGCCTCCGCCATTGTTCCTCCGCAAATTCGGTGCGCTGCAACTTCAATCGATGGTCAGATACGGTCGAATCTTGGCAAAGGTACGCTCGCCAATCCCTCTGACCTGCTTAATATCCTCAATGCTCCTAAACGGTCCGTGCTGCTGCCGATGGGCCACGATCCTTTCGGCAAGGGCCGGCCCGATGTGCGGCAGCTGCACCAGCTCTTCCACCGAGGCCCGGTTGATGTCCACCGCCAAAAGCGACCTTGCTGGTGCGCTCACGAGGCGAGGTGTGGGTACGCTGTCGCTGGTCACCGCAGGAGTCGGCACGACCTCGGCGGCCCGTGCCATGAACTCCCGCCGCAAGGAGTCAGGGTACGCCAACGCCTGGGGGTTATCCAAGCCAGCCCCGCGCTGGCGCATGTACAGATTGACCCCCGCTCCCACAAAAAGACCGACCAGCAGGAAGGCGATCATGCGCCTTTCCTGCTTGGAAAAAGCAAACAGCCCCATCTCAACTGAATGCCTTCTTTACCTTCTCCCGGAACCCAGGGGTATCGGCAGGGGGCTTCAGGTTCTCGGAATCTTTCAGCGCTGCCAAAAGTTCGCGCTCGCGGGCGCTGAGCTTGGTGGGCGTCCAGACAACAATGCGCACCAGCTGATCCCCTCGCCCGTGTCCATGGAGATGGGGTATCCCTTTGCCCCGCATGCGCAGGATCTTGCCCGACTGCGTGCCGGGGTCAATCTGCAACTGCACTCTCCCGTTGAGCGTGGGCACTTCCACCTCATCGCCCAGGGCCGCCTGCACGAAGCTAATCGGCAGGTCGTAGAGAATGTCATCGCCGTGCCGCTCGAAGTGAGGGTGCTCCTTCTCTTCGATGAGCACGATCGCGTCCCCCGGCGGACCCCCCAACGGGCCGACGTTCCCTTCCTGCCGCAAGGTGATGTAGTTGCCTGTGGCCACTCCCGCCGGCACCTGCACTTCTATGGTCTGCTCCGCCTGCACGCGGCCGCTCCCGTTGCACTCTGAGCAGGGCCGGGTAATGATCTCGCCCCGCCCTTCGCACCGCGAGCAGGTGGTGATGTTCAGAAACGAGCCAAAGATGGAACGCGTCGCCTGCCTGACCTGGCCGGTTCCGTGGCAGAGGGGGCAAGTAGTCGGCGGCGCATCCGGGTGCGCACCTGAGCCGCGGCAGCTTTGGCAGCGCACGAAACGCTTCAGCTTCAGCTTCTTAGTGACGCCGGTGGCAATCTCCTCCAAGTCCAATCGCAGTCTGATCTGCAGGTCAGAGCCGCGCTGTGGCCCCCGCCGCCGCTCCTCCCCCATGCCGAAAAAGTCGGCAAAGCCGCCAAACCCTGCAGACCAGAACACCCGCAGGGCGTCGCTCAGGTCGAACCCAAAGCCAGCAAAGTCCCCATAGCCCGCCTTGACGCCCTCATGACCGTAGAGGTCATAGCGCCGTCGTTTCTCGGGCTCGCGCAGGACTTCGTACGCCTCGGCAGCCTCCTTGAACCGTTCTTCCGCCTCTTTATCTCCGGGGTTCCTGTCGGGATGATACTTCATCGCCATGCGGCGATAGGCCTTCTTGATTTCCTCTTCAGTGGCATCCCGAGGAACCTCCAGGATTTCATAGTAGTCCCGCTTTTCCATTTCACGCGCTGCCGCTTCCGGCGGTTGCTAACAGTGGCCTCCTGTCGCCCACCCGGCTCATCACTTACTCACCACCACCTTGGCCGGGCGCAACACGCGCCCTTGGAACTCGTAGCCACGTTGGTGTTCCATGACCACCGTATTGGCAGGCGCGCCCTCGCTCTCCGTCTGCATGAGGGCCTCGTGGCGTTCGGGATCAAAAGGGTGCCCTACCGCTTCGATGGCCACCAACCCGCGCTCTTGCAACACTCTGTTCATCTTCTCCCAGATCAGGCGAATCCCCTCGTGGAACTGCTCGAAAGTGCCGCTCTGGGGCCCCTGCTGGAGTGCACGCTCCATGTCGTCCAGAATTGGGAGCAGGGCGCGCACAAGCTCGGCGTTGGCGTTGACCACTATCTCCGCCATCTCGCGCTGCACCCGCTTCTTGTAGTTCTCAAACTCGGCTGCCTTACGGAGCAAGCGGTCGTTGCAGGCTGCCAGTTGCTGCGTCAAGGCCTCTCTTTCCGCCCGCAGCGACTTGACCGTCGCTCTTGGGGCGCGCTTCTTTTCGGTCGCCTTGTGTGGCTTTTCCTGAGTAGCCAAACCTGTCGCTGTCGAGGTCTTCTCCTCTGTCATTCGTGCCGTCTATCGCTACGCGAACCCAAGGAGTCCTCAAATCACCTGGCGCTCGCGAATGAGTTCGTGCAGCACCTGGGCCATATAGTCCACTAAGGCAATGACCTTGGCATACTGCATGCGCGTCGGGCCGAGCACGCCGAGGGTGCCGGTCACATCACCTAAATTGTACGTGGCGGTGATGAGACTGCAACTACGCATGAGCTCTTCGCGATTCTCCTCGCCGATGATAATGGAGACACCTTCCTTCTCACCCTGCTCGTTGAGCACCTGAATGAGCACGTGCTTCTGGTCCAGCAGCTGCAGGATCTTACTCATCTGCTCGTGGCTGATGAACTCCGGCTGCGAGAGGATGTTGCCGGTGCCGCTCACGTAGAAATGCGCGCCACCTTCGATGTCGAAGACCGATTCGGCCGAGCCGACGATGAGCCTGACCAAGTCGGGTGAGCCCTCGGAGATGTCGGCCATCCTCTTGTCGATGGTCCTCTTGATCTCGAGGAGCGTCAGCCCGTGCAGGCGCTCATTGAGGACTCGTGCCGTCTCCTCGAGCCTTTCACGGGAGAGGTTCGAGTCGATCTCCATGAGGATCGTCTTGACCAACCCCGACTTGACGCGAATGATTACCAAGATGCGCTTGTCGGCGATCTCAACCAAGTCTAAGCGATCAAAGATCCCTTGATAGAAGCGCGGGGCCAACACCACCCCCAGCAGCTTGGAGATGTTGCCGAGGGCACGCGACGAGCTCTCTAAGATCTGCTCCACATCGGCAGAGGGACACAGCAGTTTTCTGCGAATGTCCTCCCTCTCCTGCGGGGTCAGGTCGTCCACCTGCATCAAGGTGTCCACGTAGTACCTGTACCCCCGGTCCGTAGGCACCCGACCCGCAGAGGTATGGGGATGGGTGATGAGCCCTTTTTCCTCCAAATCCGCCATGACGTTCCTGATGGTCGCCGCGCTCACGTCCATCCCACACTGCTTGGCAACGAGTCGGGAACCCACCGGCCGCGCATTCTGGACAAAGTTCCGCACCACCGAGCGGAACACTTGTTCTTCTCTGGGCGTCAGTTCGGTCATGGCAAGTTGACGGAACTCTCTAACCACCAACCATCAAAATCGTACCTTAATATATCAATCTCCTATCCCTTTGTCAAGTAAAAAGAGGACTTGCATCAGTACTTGAGTAGCCTCCTCACCGCCAGGATGCTCCCCAACCAACCCAGCACCACTCCTGCTGCCACCACCCCCAGGTAGAACGTCCGCGGCAGCACCACCAGGCGGGGCGCCTCAAGGGAGACAACGCGGACCAGTAGCCAGAGGCAGGCCGCTGCTATTGCCCCGCCTGCTGCTCCCTGGAGCATGCCTTCCACCAGGAACGGCCGCCGAATGAAGGCGGGGGTCGCCCCCACCAGCTTCATGGTCTCGATGATCTGGCGCTTGGCGTGGATAATGAGACGAATGGTGTTGAAGACGACAAAGACGGAGCCGAGCACAAGGGCGATGCCAACCGCCACATCCACCGTCACCGCCACCTGGAGATAACGGTCCAGAAGCCGGAAGAGTTCCGCACGATAGACCACCTCGCTCACGCCCTTCTGCGCACGCAGCTGTGCGGCCACCGACTCTGCCAAGGCGGCGGAGCGGGTGTTCGGTGCCAGGCCAATGCGGAACGAAGGGGGCAAGGGATTCTCACCCAAGACATCTAAGACATCCTCACCAAACTCCGCCTTGATCGCCTGCGCAGCCGCTTCTTTGGAGACGAACTCCACGCTTGCCACCCCAGGGATGGACCTGACCTGTTGCTCCAGCGCGGCGATGGCCCGCATGTCTAAGGCCTCGTCCACAAAGACCTCAAAGGTCATCCTTTGCTGCAGGGCAGCAGCCAGCCGATTCAGATTGAGGCTGACGGCCATGAACACACCAAGCAGGGTCAAAGCCAAAGCGACTGTCGATAGGGAAATAAAGCTCGATAGGGGCGCGCGCCGGAATCCTTCCACCCCTTCGCGGATGCTATAGAGGAGGCCGCTCACAGAGTTCTCCCCCCTTGGATGCGCACAATGCGCTTGCCGGCTTTCTCCACCAGCGCATAGTTGTGCGTAGCCATGAGGACTGCCGTTCCCTTGAGGTTGATCTTTTCCAGGAGCTCGAGCACCTCCCGAGCGGTATCGGGGTCCAGATTGCCGGTGGGCTCATCCGCCAGCAGGGCCAGCGGCTCGTTGACCAGCGCACGGGCAATGGCCACGCGTTGCTGCTCGCCGCCAGACAGCTCGTCCGGCATGCGATGGCGCTTGTGACTGAGCCCCACCTCCGCCAGGACACGGAGCACCTTGCGCCGGATCTCTCTGCGCTTAGCGCCCGTCACCCGCAGGGCAAAGGCCACGTTCTCGAACACGTCCCTGTCCGGCAGAAGACGAAAGTCCTGAAAGACGATTCCCAGCAGGCGACGGAGGTAGGGTATCTGCTTGCGTTTTATGTGGAGCGAGTCGAAGTCGTGGACCATGACCACGCCTTCCTGTGGGCGTTCGTCCATGTAAATGAGCTTCAACACAGTGCTCTTGCCCGCGCCGCTAGGCCCCACCAGGAAGACGAACTCTCCTCGGTGCACGTCGAGGTTCACGCATTCGACGCCGCCGCCGTCAGGGTAAAGCATGCGCACGTTGCGCAGATGAATCATCCCTGTTCCTCGCTTCCTGGGGAAGGCCGCATCTCCCCCGAGGCGCGCCGGCGCAGCACGTAATGGACGCGCTCGCATTGCTCCGTGCCGGGCGTGAGGGTGAAATCACAATAGCTCCCCACGAGGCACAGCCTGCTATGCTGGATCATAGCTTCTACCTCAGCCAGAGAGTAGATGCGCTGTCTGTGCAGCTCCTTGAACACGACCCCTGGGGCGCTGGCCAGCTCGATTTCAAAATCATTGATCTGCACACCTTCATGTTCGAGGTACCGGCTCCTCCTGAGGTAGGAAAATCCCGGTCCGCTTTCCCTGTCCCGGAAGTTGCGGAAGTTGCGGCGGGAATTGTGGGCCGTACACACATCGAACACAAAGGCACCCTCTTCCTCCAGGCAGTCCGCCACCCGATCCAGGGTGGCCAGCCAATCTTCTGCGGACAGCAGGTAGTTGATGCTGTCGTAGATGCACACGACCGCCGAAAAGCGGCGGCGGGTGGCGACCTGGCACATGTCGGTCACCCACATAGGGGCATGCGCGCCGCCTTGTCGGAACTTGCTCTGTGCCTGCCGCACCATGTGCCAGCTGAGGTCGCAGAGAGCTGGCTCCCAGCCAAGGCGCCGGAGATGCCAGCTCAGCGAGCCGGTGCCGCAGGCCAGGTCCAATAGCTTGCCCCGTTGCACGCCCGCGCGGGCGAGCAACAGGTCCACATGTTCTGCCCAAAGCTGATAGTCCACGTGGCGCATGACGTAGTCGTAAATCTCGGCCAGCTGCGAGTACGTCCGCGTCTCACGCCTTGGCATTGACCAAGGTAGCTGCAACCTGCAGAGACTCCTTGAGGGACAAGAACAACTCCTCCGGCGACGGCTTGGCTCCAGGGGTGGCCAGCACGATGGGTGCTGGCGTGCCGCCTACAACCCGCACCAGAGGCCTCTCTGGCACGCGCCTCAATCTCACCCGGCCCTCCAGCCGGAGCCATTCGCCCAAGAGCCGACCAATGTCCGCGTAATGGAACCCGGCGGCGCGCAAGGCTGGCATCGCCAGTTGGGTCACCACTACCGCATCGGCCCAGCCGAAAAGGAGCACTTGCAGGGCCGCATCCAGGTCCTCCAGCATGCGTTCGCCGACACGCGCCATCTCCTCCTGCGCCCGTGGCACCAGGGGATGTTTCGGACGGTCGATCACGCACACCGCATCTTCCTCATCGGCTTCTTGCTCAAGCAGGCCCACGCGCCGCAGGCTGCGCTTGAGCCCCAGCTGGTGCGCGGCCGCAGACAGTGCCTGAAAGTCTCCGGCCAAAGTGGTGCGGCACACGGTCGACACCGGCGGATCCACGACAGCGCGCAGGACGGCCGCCGCATGCGGCACCGCAGCGTTGCCCACGGCCAGCACCACGCGCGGCAGGCGCCCCTCAGGGACGGCCATCGGTCGCCTCCTGCGCCGCCCGGCCCCCGGTCCTCCCAAAGTGATTCCAGCCGGACATGGCGAGCGGCCGGAGCCGCCCATCCTTCTGGCGAAGGAGCACCCCCTGCTCGGCTGGCACCATCTCGCCAACCTTGGTGAACGAGAGGCCAAACTCCTCCTCGAACGAGCGCCTCACCGCCTGCACCTCTGTATCGGCGGCGGTGAAGAGCAGCTCAAAGTCCTCGCCGCCGTTCAGGGCGAACTCGCTCGCCTCCTGTCGCAAGCAGGCGGCTATCTCGCGCGCTTCCGCAGACAGGGGAATGGCTGCCTCTTCCACCACCGCGCCCACGCCGCTCAGACGACAGAGGTGATGCACCTCCGAGGCGAGGCCGTCGCTCACGTCAATCATGCTGGTCAGGTGGAGGTTGTCGCGCAGGAACAAGGCCTCTTGTACGCGAGGGAGCGGCTGCAGGTGGCGGCCCACGGCTGCGGGGAAGCGCTCCTTAGGGAGTAACGCGGGCGAGCTCAGCGCGAGAAGACCGGCGTGGGCCTGCCCAAGGAAGCCGGTCACGTAGAGGCCATCCCCGGCACGCGCGCCATCCCTGCGGGCGATCGAACGGGGCGGCACGCTGCCGCACACCGTGATGCTCAGGAAGAGCCCTCCGGGGGAGCGGGTTGTGTCGCCGCCAATGATGCTCGCGCCACTGCGCGCCGCTAAATCGACCATCCCTTGATACAGCCCCTCGACCTCTTCCACGCTCATGGCGGCGGGCAACGCCACGGAGACCACGGCGTAGCGCGGCTCTGCTGCCATGGCTGCGATGTCGCTAATGTTGGCGGCCATGCTCCGCCAGCCGAGCTGATAGGGTGTGAAATAGTCCCACCGGAAATGGACACCCTCGACCAAGGCATCGGTGGTCACCACAAGCAATTCGTCGCCGGAGTGGCGGAAGGCCGCGGCATCGTCATCGATCCCCACCACCACCGCGGCGGGCGGCTGGCCGCACAGGGCTTTCAAGCGCGCGATGAGGCCGAATTCTCCTATCTCCGCGATGCGCATGGCGACTCACCCAGGCAAGACCTGCACCCAGACCTGCCGAGTGCGTGGTCCGTCAAATTCGCAGAAGAACAACGACTGCCAGGTGCCCAATTTCAACCTGCCGCCCTGCACCACAACTGCCACCGAGCTGCCAAGGAGCGACGCCTTGATGTGCGCAGCCGCGTTGCCCTCCATGTGCTGGTAGTTGTCAGCCAGCGGGATTACCTTGTCGAGCTCGGCGACGATGTCGCGGCGAACATCCGGGTCGGCGTTCTCGTTGATGGTCACTGCGGCCGTGGTGTGCGGCACAAACACCAGGCATACCCCGTCCGTTACGCCGCTTGCGGCCACCGCCTTCTGGACCTGGGCGTCGATATTGAGAAACTCGCAGCGCGCGCTGGTGCGCAAGGAAAACTGGTACACCCCCGCCATCAGGTCTTCCTCTTCCTCTGCTTTGCCGCCGGGAACAAGATATTGTTCAGAATGAGCCGATAGCCGGGAGAGTTCTTGTGCAGGGCAAGCTGCGTGGGCGGATCCCCGACCAGGTGCTGGTAGTCTTCGGGATCGTGCCCGCCGAGGAAGGTGAACGTGCCCTTGCCCACGTTGCCATGGATGTACTTGACCTGGTCGGTCCCCTCGGCCTCGCCCAGGATAGTCACGGACTTTTTTATCAGGTCGCGGCGGAACCCGGTGGTCTGCCCCATGAATCCCTTTATCACCGAAACGTGGTTCTGGGTGAGCATGCAGGGGACTGGGTCGTATTTGGCGGAAAAGTCAAACAGGGTAAAGTAGTCGGCCTCGGCGCCGCGCAGCACCGGCGCATAGCTGGGCGGCACATCGATGTCAGAGTACTCGTAGATGAGGGGGTTGAGCTCAACTCGAAACCCTTCGAAGCCTACGCACTGGGAGTAGTCGAGCCGCTGCTGGCAGTCTGGCGCGGGCGGGTCCCCGTCAAAGACGGTGTCTACGATGTCGGTATTGGAGGCAGCCAAGGCAATGTCGTAGGTGTCGGTGGCCGAGCACATGGCAAAGAGGAACCCACCGCGCAGCATATAGTCCTTAATCGCCAAGGCCACCGCCCGCTTCAGTTCGGAGACCTTGGCAAAACCCAGCTTCTGCGCCATCTCGCGGTTGAGGGCCACCTCTTGCTGATACCAGGCGGTGTTCCGGTAGCTTGCGTAGAACTTGCCAAACTGCCCGGTAAAGTCCTCGTGGTGCAGGTGGAGCCAATCGTACTTGTCCAGGTCCCCGCGCAGGATTTCGGCATCCCACACCACCGTGAAGGGCACCTCGGCGTATTCCAGCGCCAGCATGACCGCATCGTCCCACATCTCCTCTTTTGGCGGAGCATAAATGGCGATGGCTGGGGCCTTTTCCAGCAGCACGACCTCCATGTTCTCGGCCTCGATGGTGTGGTACACACTACTCACTGCCGGCGCATCCAGATGCTCGAAGCTCACCCCCCGAAGGCGCAGCTCGCGTTCCACCATGGGCTCTTCGGCAAGGAGAAATGAGCCACCGCGGTAGTTGAGGAGCCATTCCACATTCATGCCCTGATCAAGGGCCCAATAGGCCACCCCGTAGGCCTTCAGGTGGTCGGTCTGGGCGAGGTCCATGGGGATGAGAAGGCGCTGCGCCATTGCGCCGCCGGTCGGCAACAGGAGGAGTATGCTGCTGAGGGCAAAGAGGACAGCGCGGAGGAGAAGGCGCCGCAGCATCACTGCCCCTCCAAGAGGCCTGCCGCGCAGATGTCGCGGAAGCTGCTCACCGCGCTTGTGCGGGCCCTTCTTTGGTTTCTGCGCAGGCATTGGGACACACCAACCTCAACGCGGTGGCTTTTCCAAGTCGATCCCCTTGAGAAAGTCCTCGATCTCCTGCAGCGCGCGGGCCTCCATCTCGGCAGCATTCCCCCCAGCCTCGTATTTGACCCGGAAGGATATGGCATTGAGCTTCTTGTCCACGTCAACGCCCCAGTTGATATTGTAATCCAACACGCCAAGAGCATGGACTCTCTCCAAGGCCTCTTCTGCCTTGATGTGTTTGAGGTAGAAGGTCTTTACCATGGTCTACCGTTCTCCCTTTCGCTTGTTCGCCTCCATCCTCGCGTCCACCGCGCGCAGGCGCTTCCGCACTTCTTCCACATAGACGCTCGTGGGAAAGGTCGCCAGAAACTCCTCGTACGCCTTGGCAGCTCCTGCATCGTTGGCAAGCTGCGCCTCCAGGAGTTCCGCCTTGCCCTTGAGCGCCAGATCGCGGAACCGACTCTCGAGAAAGCCTTTGTACACCTGGTCGTACGCCTGAATCGCCTCCTGGTAGCCTCCCTGTTCGGTCTGGATGCTGGCAATCTCCATCCACGCCTCATCGGCAATAGCCGGCGGAGGCTGCATGCGCACCAGCTGCTCCAGGCGGCGAAGGGCCTGGTCTGGCTGCCACTGCCTTCGCCAGAGCAGTGCTTCGGCAAACGCCCGCAGCGCGTCATTATCATCCGCGTTCTCCTTGAGCAGCAGGAGAAGCTCCAATGCATCGTTGGTCACGCGCTCAGGCAAGGGGCCGCTCGCCGACGCAACCCGAGAGAGAATGGTTGCAGCGCTGTCCAACTGCCCGGTGAGGAAAGCCAACTCGCCTATCCTGAAGAGCGCCGTATGGGCGATTTCCTCGCGCGCCGCATCTTTAGAACGGGCCGCCTGCCTGTAGGCCTCCCGCGCCCCGGCGACATCGCCAGCCGCGAGTTTGCAATCGCCCAACAGCAACAGTGCGCGACCCTGTTCACTGCCGCTCGGGCATTCGCCCATCAGGCGCCCGAGCACTTGCTGGCAGCGCGCCGCGTCCCGCAGGAAGTTAAAGTACACGGAGGCTGCTTCCAACAGCGCCGCACACGCCTCCCTGGAGCGACGGTAGTGGTCGGCAACGGCAGTGAAACCGTCTATTGCTGCCTGATACTGCCCCATCTCCTTGAGCAGCACCGCGCGTTGGAATTCGGCGCGCAATGCCAGAGGACTACCAGGGTAGCGGGCCAGAAGCAGGGCATAGGCTTTTTCGGCAAACTCGTAGGCGCCCTCCTGCCGGGCGGTCTCCGCAAAACCAAACAGCTCTGTGCCCACGGTGCCGCGGTTACGTTCGGCATCCGCCGCCAAGCGGTCCGCTTCCACAAAGTTCTCGAAAGCGCGCGCCCACTGCCGGGTGCGAAGCCACAAGGAAGCCAAGATCCGCCGCAAGGGAAGCTGGTGGGTTGAGGAACTGAGCTCCTGAGTGAGCACCTCCGCCACCTCCGCGGCCCCCTGGGCGCTTGTGGCGTACGAGCCAACCCTTGCCTGCACCACACTCCACTGCTGCGGATTCTCCCGCAAGAAGAGCAGATTCTCCCGTGTAGCCTCCCGGAAATTGAGGCGGGAGGCATACAAGTCGGCCATCTGCAGGGCGAACAGCGTCGGGCGTCCAGTCTCCTCGCGCGCCTGCCGGTAGACGGCGATTGCCTCATCCAGGAGGCGATTCTCGCTCAGGCTTGCGGCCACCATTTCGTACACATTCAAATTGCGCGGATGCTCCTTGAGGATCCTGTGCCATTCGCCCAGCGCCTCTCGCTCCTGGCCTCTGCGGTAGAGCAGTTCGGCCCAGTCCACTTGCGCCTGCAGGTCACCAAGAGCAAGCCGGCGTTTAATGACCACGGCCAACTCGTCCAGCCTGCCCATCCGCAACAGGTTTCTGCGCAGCCCCTGGTAAGCTGCGATGTTCTGCGGATTCTTTGCGTAGAGCGCGCCGAACACCTGCGCAGCGCGGTCGTACTGGCCTATGGCTTCGTAATCGTAGGCCAGGCGCAGACTATCCGGAAGTTGTGCCATCGCCTGCCCACAGCAGAGGCCCAGCAGAAGCACGAGCGTCCAGGCGCGAAGGGCAGTCATCGCTTCTCCTGTCTGGCCAGGGCCTCGAAGTAGAGACGGATGAGCTCGAGATAGTCTGGGGTGTAGCCTTCCTTCTGGGCGCGCAACAGGTCCTCGGCCAGACTGCTCTGCGCGGCACCCAGGTCCTGGGGTAAAGGTCCGGGACTGGGGCGCACCACATTCTTTCCGGCCTGCGCTTGACGCTTGCGACTAAAGTCACGTTCGCGCACCGAGCGCTGGCTGTCCAACAGCCGCGAAAGGATGCGCTTTTGGCGGTCGAGGGTGCGTTGGTCAAGGCGCTGGGAAGCGAGGTCCTTGGCCACCTCTTCCATGTCTTTGGCTACCTGGTCCAGGCGCCCAAGGATTTCGGAGCGACCACCCATCTCGCGCTGCAGCTCTTCCAGCGACTTGCGCAGCGCCTCTTGCTGCGCGGCCAGGCGGGCCATGGCCGCCTGTTGCTCTAAGGTGTACTGCCCGCCGAGTCCCAGCTCTAAGGTCTGCTGGTTGATCCCCTCTTGCGCGCCCGCCATGTTCTGCAATCGCTGCAAGAAAGTGTCGAAACCGAGCGCAGAGCTTGCCGAGCTCACCTCGTCCATGGTGCGCAACAGCTCGCCCACACTCTGATTCAGCGCCGCCATCGCCTTCGCCTGGGCACTCACCGAGCTGCCGACGTTGCGCTGCTCCAGAGCAGCCACCGCCTGCGCCATGCTCTCCTGTGCCTGGCCGATGGCCGCTCCTATCTGCGGGGAAACGTAGAAGGTGCGCTTGGCGAGACTGTACAACTGACTGGCCACCCGCTCCAGCGCCGTCCTCAGGTCGTTCTGCGCTTCGGCCAGCTCGGGGATGCGCGGGCTATCGGTCCGCGCCTGTTCGGCGGCGTCCATCAACTGCTCTTGCCGTTGGGACAACTGCACCAGGTCGTGCGAGCTCTTTTGTAAAGCCTTGAGCACCTCCCGTTTCTGGTTCTCGGCTAAGGATTTTTGCGCCTGCTGCAAGGTCTGCGCCACCTGCTGCAACAAACCGGCGGCTTTCTGCCCTCCGGCCTTGGCAGCGCTCATGTTCTCCTGGCGCAGCATGGCGCTCAGCTGCTTCATTTCTGCTGCCAAGCCGGCGGAATCCATCAGGGCGGCGGCCCGCTCCACCTCGGAGCGAGGCATGTCGGGAAACTCGGCCATGGCTGCGGACAGGTCGTGGAGGTGCTCGGTCAAGGCCTCTGCCTCTTCAGCAAGTCGCCGCTGCTGCTCGGCCAGCTGGTTGGCGTCGGTTTTGCGGTCGGCGCTCTTCTGCGCTATCTCTTGTTGCCGCTGCGCGGCCTCCATGGCCCGCCGCACAGCCTCATCGAGCTTTTGCTCTATCTGCAGCCGCTTGAGCAAGGCAATGGTGCGCTCGATAGACTTGAGGAAATCCTCTTGCGTGAGGCTGAACTTTTCCACTGCCTGGCGCAGTCTGTTGGGATCGATCTCGCGCAAGGCGCGCTGCAGTTCCTCCATGGCCCGGCGCATCTTCGGCGTGGCCACCTCTTCGAAGAGCTTCTGCAACTCCTGGTACTTCTTCAAGGTCTCGAGGGAGAGCAGGTCGTTCCGCTCCAGGCGCTCGATCATCTCGTCGAGGCGCTTGCTCAGCTCTTGCAGCTCCTCTTGCATGCGCCTCTGGGCATCCACCCCCTCCTCGACCTGCTTGCGCTCGCCCCAGTCCAAGTCGGCGTTTCGCTTCAGCTGCTGCGAGAGCCGGTTGAGCCGTTCCTTTAGCTCCTTGCTCTGCTCGTAGACGCTCTCCAACACGTCCGAGGCTTGTTCCTGCGTCTGCGCCACCTCCTGGTAGATCTCATAGATGGACGGAAAGCGCACGCGGTACTCCTGACTACGCGCCGCCTTGGGCCCGGAGACCACGTCGTTGTCTCGGGCCTCGGCCTGGTAAACCACCACGTCTTCCGGGATGAGTTGCAGAGAGGAGAGGTCCCACCCGTACTCGACCTGTACCCTGTCGGCCACCTTGCTCAGGGGGAGCGGGACTTCTCCACGGCCCACCTCCTGCCCTTCAGAGCCGCGCACCAGGCGGTAAACCAGGGAGAGGCGAGAAATGCCAAAGTCATCCTGCGCCTCGATGACAAGCGGCAGGGTCATGTCCTCGCCAATGTCGACGTCCACTCCCGGCACCGGCACCCGCACAAAGGGCTCCCGATCTGCCAGCACAGAGACGCGATATTCGATGGGGTTCTGGTTCGTCCGACCGGCAAAGTCCACCAGGCTGACGTGGTAGGAGGTCTCTTCGCGCACCTTGAACTCGCCTTCCAGTGCGAGCCCGGAGATGCGCATGGGAAGTTCGGCGCCCCCCCTCATATGCAGCGAGGCTTGGGACACCGGCTTGTTGGTACTCGCCCAGACGGTGACGGTGGAGCCCTTCAGGGCAAAAACATCGCCCACGTTTTCGTCCAGAAACTGGGTGGGAAGCCCGGTGTAGCTTGGCGGCTTGATCGCCACGCGCAACGTACGCACCAGCGGCAGCTCGATGACGGCAATTCGGTACTCCGGCGACTCGGTCCCTCCCGCGAGGATGCGGTAGAAGAGGGTGTCGCGGAGCGCCTTGAACTCGTAGGAAAAACTCGTGGGGCCCTGCCGTTGCATGGCCTTGGTGACGAGGGCAGGACTCCCCTCGCCCCGGTAGGCGATGCTGGCCCCCTCCACCTTCCGCCCACTGGCTTGTACGGTGACCCTCAGGTCTTGGCCGCGCACCACTTGGGCATCGCCAGGCGACACGGCAAGCACCAGTGATGGCCTCACCACATAGAGCGTGCGCGGGTGAGCAAGACGGACCAAGGCCCCGCCGAGTGCCTCATGGAAAAGGCCAAAGAGGAGAATGCTCATTGCAGCTCCGACGGCGCATCTCCTAAGCACACGATGGGCCACGCGCCAGTCCACAAGCCTCCTAAAGTCCTGCCCCTCGAGCTTTGCCGCCACCTGGCGCAGGGACTCGTCTATGAGGTCAGCTGAGTAGCGCTCTGGGTTGTTCTCCCGCCTGGCATAGACCTGCAAGGCATTTCCCAGCCTCTCGCCAATGTGCGGATAATGGGCCCCCACCTCATAGGCGAGTCGGTTGACCTCTGGAGAGTTGCGCCGCACCAGGAGGTCCACCAGGGGCTTACCGATCCACCACAGAAACGTGCCCAGCAGACCAGCTCCCAGCAGCCCGCCCACCACCTGCCGGCCCACCACTGGCAGGGGCCGAAGGGCCTCCAGGCCCGCTGCACATAGCAACGCTGCCAGAGCGAGCGCAGCCCACGTCGCCAAGCCGATGACCAGGGCCAGCCGCTTCTTCTCGCGGCCAAAGCCCCGCAGGCGCACCAGCAGACTGTGGTATGTCAGCACAACGCTGCCCATGGCAGTCAATGGGTGAGCGCGTAGATCATGATGTTCGTTCCCATCTGCAGCGCCTCAAGACGCTTCTCCGGCGGGTCGCCGTGCACCTCTGGATCGACCCAACCATCCGATATGTTGGTCTCGTAGGTGTAGAACACCACCAGGCGCCCTTCGCAAAACAGGCCAAAGCCCTGGGGTGGCTTGCCGTCGTGTTCATGGGTCTTCGGCAGCCCCTGTGGAAAGTCAAAATGGATGTGGTAGATTTCATGAGAAAATGGCAGCTCGACGAAACGCTTGCCGGGGAACACCTTGGCCATCTCCGCGCGGAAGAAGCTGTCCATGCCATAGTCGTCATCGGCATAGAGAAAACCGCCGTGTGTCAGGTAGTGGCGGAGGCGCTCCACCTCTTGCGGAGAAAAGGATATGCGTCCGTGACCGGTGAGGTAGAGCACCGGGTAGGAGAAAAGCTTCTCGTCCATTATCCCCACCACAACCTGGTCGCTGGCCACCCGCACATTGGTGTGCTCGGCCATAAAGCTGAGCAGATTGGGGATTGCCGAGGGGTCGTTGTACCAGTCCCCGCCACCCGCATAGCGCACGCGGGCGACGGTGAACAGCTCCCCTTGCGCCGCTGCAGGAGACGCTACGGCTGCAGCAAGCAGACAAGCCCAGGCGAAGTGCAGCCAGCCCCTGGCCTTATACAGCGGGCACCGCAGTCGGGTCTCCCCGCAAAGGGGGCGGACGTTGTTCTCCCTGTCGCTCATGTCATCGGCGCGAAAAAGATGGCGTTCACAATCAGGCGGGTGAGCCCACGCCACAGCAGGCGAAAGGTGGGGTCATCCGCAAACAGGATCACCTTGCCCTTGCCCACTGATTCCTCCACCAAGTAGGCGGTACCGGCTATCTTCTGCTGGTTCTTTTCGGACATGTAGCCCGCAAAGCGTGGCTTGTCCGCGTAGATGCCCACGTTGTGCCCCTGGGCACTCAGCTCATAGGCGGTGGGGCCGGCCTTGAAGGTAAACATCGTGCGCTGACAACCATAGCCCAAGGGATGGGTAGTATCGATGAGCGTGCGCAATATGGCGCCCGGTACCGTGGCAAGGGGTCGCTCCTTTTCCTTCTCTTCCAGAGTCAGACGCTTGCGGCGCTCCTGCTCGGGGTCCTCCTGTTCATCCCCCTCCTTGTCGCGGGGCTTTTTCTCCTTCTTCAGCTTGACCGAACAGAGGTGCACGCCTTCCTGGCTGGCAAAGGTCGCCCCTCCGCCAATGCCCACGAAGGTACCACCTTCACGCACCCAGCGCGTGAGGCGTTCCACCGTGGCGCTATCGATCGCACCACGATAGCCCCTCCCTTCGCCGAAGTCGCTGGGCAAGACCAGCACATCGTACTTGCGCAGGTCGACGCTGCGCAGACCCTCGCACTCCAGGGGCGTAAAGTCCACGCCCAAGTGCTGTTCCAGCAGGAACCAAAGAGCCCCATAGGAGCTTGGGCTCACCGGCCTACCAGTCAACATGGCCACGCGCGGCACTTTTAGAGCGATCAGGTCGTCCGAGCCCAGGTCGATGCCCTCTTCGGTGAGGCCGGTGCTTGCGGCGTAGAAGGTTACCCCATGGTCACGAGCCAAACTGGCCACCACGGCGTGAATGCTCGAATCCGGGTGCGTGGCTGGCCGATTGCGCACGGGGATGACAATGGTTCCGCGCTCAAAGCGACGGCCAGCAAGGGAGAAGGCCTTGCTGCTCACGCGCGCCCGCCACCCATGCTTGAGGAGTTGAAACAACACGCTGGCGGCGTGTTCGTCCTCCCAAGGGAGTAGATAGGCATAGTTGGCGCGCCCACCCACGACGATGCCGGCGACCTGCGGCCTGCCGTGCAGTTGCTCCATGGGGCAGCTCAACTTCTCCCTCGTCCAGAAAGTCTTCAGATTGTAGAGCACCGGCAGGCACCAGGCAGTGATGTCGTAGAAAAAGGTGTCGGCCAACCCCGGCTCCACTTCAAAGAGGGCCGTCAGAAGGCGCTGTGCCGGCTGGGCAACCGGCACCACGAAGGAGCCTGCCGGCAACGGGACCCTGTCTTTGCTCCCTTCGTAACTCTCGGCCTTGCGCACCTCGGTGGCTTCCGTGGTGCGCCACACCTCAATTCCCTGCCGCAACAACAGGTCGACAAAATCCGCTTGTCTATTGGCGTCTGGGTCCGGAGGGAACAGATAGAAGCGGACCTCGCTTGTGCGTCCGCGCTCCCAGCTCTCCCGCCAGGCGTCGACATAGTCTTGCAGGATTTCCTTGCGGTGGCGCTGCGCGGTGTGCAGGGTAGTCATGGCGGCCACAAAATGGTGCCAGGCGCGGTCGGTCAGGGTGAGCACGCTGCCATCATCTCGCCTCACCGCCAGGCCGGCCTGACCGCCTCCTCCTTGCTCGAAGGTCATCCCCAGCGCGCCATTCAGGGAAGGCCATGAGTCGCCGAACCCAGGGTAGAAAAGGTCAAAGCCTTCGGCAGTGAAATAGGCCCAGCCGTGGTTATCAAATGCCTTAGCGTTGTTCTCGCCAAAGACCTGGGCCCACTTGACCAGCGCCCGCGGAATGTTCGTGTTGATAGGGGTGCGCGCGGGGAAGAAGAAATAGCTGCTGTTGTAACCCATCTCGTGAAAGTCCACATGCACCTGCGGCATCCACTGCCGAAACAGCGCAACCCGCTGGCGAGTCTCCTGCTGAGTGAGCCATGCCCAGTCGCGGTTGAGGTCGAAAAAGTAGTGGTTGGAGCGCGCCCCAGGCCACGGTTCGTGGTGCTCGGCAGCATCGGGGTCAGGATTCGGCTTCTTGCCGGCACTCCGGTTGTAGAATGAGACGTAGCGCTCTCTCCCGTCCGGGTTCAGGACCGGGTCTAAGATGATCACCAACTCGCGCAGCAGCGCTTCGGTTTGCTCATCCGTGCCGGCCGCAAGCTGGTAGGCAACCTGAAGGGCGGCTTCGGTGCCACTCGCCTCGTTGCCATGCACATTGAAGCTTAGCCAGGCCACCAGGGGCCATGCGGCCAACATCTGGGAGAGCGCAACCGAAGGCGGAAGCTTGCGAGGATCGGCGAGCCGCTGCTGTCCGCCCTGTAAACTGTCCCAGCGGGCGAGGTTAGCCGGCGAGGAGATGACCAATACCAGGAGTGGCCTCCCTTCGTAGCTGGCCCCATAACGCACAAGCCGAACCCGCCCGGAACTGGCAGCAAGTGCCTCCATGTAGCGCACCACCAGGTGATGAGGCGTGAATTGCTCGCCAACGCAGTAGCCGAGCACTGCTCGCGGGGGAGGGACCTGCGGGTCATAGCAAGAGCTGTCTGCCCAGTAGAAAGGCACAGGCTCCTGCGCGGCTACAAGGGCTACACAAGCCTCCAGGATGAAGAGCAGCGTCATCCAGCGTTTCCGCATCGCTATTTCCTCCTCGCCGACACGCTCCACCGTCTAAAGAAACAAAAACTTCCCCTAATAATCAAGCCCTTTTCCCGTATGAAAAAGGGCCGGCCTGTGCATTGCCGGCCGGCCCGGAACAGACAAAACGGTGCGCTACAGGCCCTTGACTTCTACGTACATCTCGGCGCGCAACTCGGCCACCCACTTTTCAAACTCCCGCTGCTTCTTGTCGTTGAGAGCCATCTGTTCGATGGTGTCCCAGTCGGTCTCCAGAGTCAGGACACGCGGTTGGCGCCGGTCGAGGAGCTTCAGGATGTGGAAGCCATACTTGGTGCGAAAGGGCTCGGTAATCTGTCCAGGCGCGAGGCCGCGCAGCGCGACCACAAACTCGGGCGCCGTTTCGCGCAGTTGGTCAAGTTCGAACCAGCCAAGATGTCCCCCTTGCTGCGCCGTGGTCTCGTCGTCGGAAAGCTCCTTGGCCAGCGCGGCAAAGTCACCGCCCTCCCGGAGCTGTCGGTAGACGTCCTTTATGCGCTCGGCCGCAGCTTTTTCGTCCTCCTTGGTGGTGCCTAAGGCGATAAGGATGTGGCGCACCCGGACCTTCTCACCACGCCGGTCCAACAACTCAATGAGGTGGAAGCCAAACTGCGTCTCAACCACCTCCGAGCGCTGCCCCGGCTCCAGAGAAAAGGCGACCTCCTCAAATTCGCGGACAAAGTCACCGCGCTGCATGAAGCCCAAGTCACCGCCACGCTGCGCCGAACCTGGGTCGTCGGACATCTCCCGCGCCACCTGCGCAAAATCCTCCCCGGCAGCCAACCGCCGCTTCACCTCCTCCATCCTGCGCAATGCGTTCTGCCGTGCCTCCTCCCCAGGACGCACCTCGACCAGGATGTGGCTTATCTCCACGGCCTCCTTGACGCCTGGCAGGCTGTCTTTGTGCGCGGCGTAGAACTGCTCCACTTCGCGGCGACTCACCTTGACGTTCCCGAACTTGGTCTCCCGCAGCTGTTGCACCGTCAAGTTCTTGCGGATCTCCTCCTCGTATTGGCGGCGGATCTTGCGCATGGGCATGCCGAAGTATTCCTCAACTTTCTCTTGGGAGCCCAGCTGCTGAATGATGCTCTGCATCTGCTGCTCCAAAAAGGCCTCGACTCGCTTGGCATCGGCCACCACGGTGTCTTCTTCCGCCTTCTCGAGCAGGATCTGCTGCGTCACCAGGGTCTCCAGGGTGAGGCGTTGCAGCTCCTTAAACCTTTCCGGCTCCCGGTTCGGGTCAATGCGCAACTGCATCGCCAAGAAAAAGGCGCCCTGACTGACTTCAGACTCAAGGATAGGCTTGTCATCGACCACCGCAACGACGCGATCCAGGACCTCCTGGGCAAGCGCCGCATGCGCCGCCACCAGGACAATGAGTGCAGCCTGTGCGATTCTACTCATGCGCTGCTCCGCAATGATTAGCAACCTTTTGGGCAAAGGGATCCGGCGGCATCACTGTATGCCTCGGCTGGAGTCAGCCAGCACCTGTGCTAGGGTGGCAAAGTCCACATACACCGTCTGGCGTGCGCGCAGCCGTTTCACCAACTCCCGCTGACGCTCGCGCATCTTCTCCACCAACACCCGCTCGCGAAGGAGACCTTCCACCTCTGCGAATTCGCGCAAGCTCCCTGCGGGCTTGACGTCCACCACCTTGACGAGATAGTATCCTGCCTCGGTCTTTAGCGGGGAAAGCACTTTTCCCAGGGGTGCGCGTGGGACCTGCTGGGCGATTTCCGGTGCCATCTGTGCCCGCCGCAGATAGCCGGTGCTGCCGCCTGCGCGCGCCGACGATGCCTGCGAGTTCTGTTCCGCCAAGGCTTCGAAGCTCTCCCCGTTCAGAATGCGCGTGCGCAGCTCAGTAGCCTGTTGCCAGCTGGGAACTAGGATCTCCTGCAGCAGATACTCATCCTCTGAGCGGCGGAAAGCCTCAGCGTCCTTCTCATAGCGGGCGCGCAGCTCTTCGCTGGTGGGGGTGACCCCCTCTGCCGTCTCGCTCTCCACCAAGGCAGTGGCCAGCACTTCCCGGCGCAGGTCGGCAAGTTGCCGTCTCACCTTTGGGCGGCGATCCAGACCTCGCCGCTTGGCCTCTTGCGCCAGCAGCTCTGTGTTGATCCACCGCTGGACATAGGAACGCACTTGAGCCTCGGAGATGCCCAGGCGAGGATTGTCAGGAAAGGCGGCTTGCACGTCGGCGATGCGCAACACTGCGCTCCCCACTCGTGCGACCACGCGTTGGTCGCCTGAGCGCCCTGGTCCACACCCGATCCAAGGTAGGATCAGGCAGATCACCAAGAGGGGTGCCGCCATTCTGCGGAGCACCGTGCCGTCCAGGGGTTGCACGCGAGTCATTCCTCGAATAGGTTTGCGAACGCCTTCCTCAGCGCCTCATCGTACACCGTGACGCGGAAGCGCTTGCGCAGTCCCTCCAACCACTTGTTCTTCAAACGTTCTTCCTCCTGACGGCGGAGGTCGCGCTGCACGTCATACTTGGCTTCTTCGTACGATTTGGGCGACTCTTCCTCGCGGTCCAGTACTTTGATGATGGAGAACTTTGCCCCCATGGGGATGATATCCGACACCTGCCCAACGCTCATCTGGAGGGCGGCCTGTCCCACATTGCCGTACTGGCGGGCGGAGATATAGCCGAGCAGACCATCCTGATTGCGCACGTTGGTGCGCTCAGTATATTGGCGCGCGAGCCGCGAGAAACTCTCCCCCGCGCGAATACGGCGCAACAGCTGCTCGGCCTGCTTGCGGTCAGACACGAAGATCTCTTGCACCTTGGCCCGCGCCGGATTCTTGTAGTCGCCCTGGTGGCTGTCGAAGTAGGCCTTGGCGGCCTCCTCGGTGAGGTTCATGCGCTTGCGCACCATGTCGTCGGTGATGCGCTGCAACATGGCCCTTTCCAGGAGCTGCTGTCGGGCGCGCTTCATCTCCGCCTCGAGGTGATACCTCTCCCGCCTGGCCTCTTTGAGCATCAGGTCCCGCCAAAGCAAGCGCGATGTCCAGTCCTTAACAATCTCCACCGTGCTCAGGCGAGGTTGCCGGCGTGCCGGGTAGCGGCGCAAGGCGTTCACCATATCGCCCACGGTCACGCTGCCACCCGCGTAGCCGGCCAGGGCCATTTTGTGATCTGCCGGCAAGAGACCGTAGAACTGGTCGCGCTCAACGTCCTGCTCCTGCCCCACCCTCTTTGCGCCGGTATCGGCTGCTACCGCAGCGAGCCTCGCCACAAAGGCCACCATGGCGGTGGAGTCGTACTGCACCTTGTACTTCCTCTCAAGCTCTCCGGCCAGGCGGTAGTACTCCTTTTCCAGCTCCGACTGCTTGCCCTTGAGGAGCTGCTGCTTGATCCTGTCTTTCGCCTGCTCATATTCGCCGAGGCCGGAAATCTGTTTGTCCTCCACGCGCAGAATGTGATAGCCCCTGCTCGTGCGAACGGGCGTGGAAAGCTCCCCTTGCTTCAGCGCAAAAGCCGCCTCGAAGAACGCCTCATCGTAGCCGCCTTCGCCCCAGCGGATGAATCCGAGGTCCCCACCCTTGGTACTGCTCATGTGGTCCTGCGAGTAGTTGCGTGCCACGTCGAAAAAGCTCTCGCCTTTGGCTATGCGCTCCCGCAGTTCCCAGGCCCGCTTTCTCACCTCGGCTTCCTTGCCCTCGTCGGCCTCGCGCGGCACCACCAAGAGGATGTGGCGGATCCTCAGCTGCACGCTGCTCTTTCGCCAGTAATCCAGCAGCTCCTTCTCGGTGACCAAGCGGTCGACCACCTTCTTCTCCACGTACGAGGAGAACAGGCGCTGCTCCATCTCGCGCTCCACCGGCTGCACCAGCTCCGGCAGCCTGTCGTACCGCCGCGAGTAGGCATCGGCGATCTTGAGGGTGCGCTCGACCATGGACATGAGGTGATCTTTACGCTCTTTGAAAGTCGTGGTTTTTATGTAGTTAGGCGTCCTATTTCTGGAGAAGTCTTGCTCGAAATCGGAGAGCCTTATGACGCGGTTTCCTACCCTTGCCACGATGGGGTCGGATTGGCGCGCACACCCTGCCAACACAAGCACTGCAAAAACAAACGTTAGCAACGCCGCACGTCTGCTCATCTCGCGCTCCTTTGCTACCCTGTCCGCTCTGGAACTCATGGCTTGCTTTAATATAGGAACTCACAACATGCTTTGCAAGAACTCTTTCGCCGCCTTCAGACCCCCTTCGCCCGGGAGCTCAACCAGCAGCGAGAGGTCCCTTTTGCTCTTGCCTTGCACGAACCTGAAAGGGAAACGTTCGTTGGCGGCCACTCTCGACACCACCCGCGCAACGGCCTGCTTGTCTACGGTGACTGATGGCACGAAGGTCGCCCGCAGCGTCTGCGCGTCTACTTGAACCTCGCTCATCAGCAACTGGTTTCCGAGGATCTTGCACGTCACGGCATCGAGCAAGTTGCGGGCCTGTTCGGGGAGAGGGCCGAAGCGGTCCACCAGCTCCCGCTCCATGTCCTCGATTTCTGCCAGGCTCGGTGCCGCCACCAGACGGCGATACACGGCCACGCGCTCCGAGCTCTGCGCCACATAGTCTTCCGGCAAGAAGGCGTCGCCCCGGAAGCGCATCTGAGTGACGGGCGGCTTTGGCGCAATGGGCTCTTCCCGGGGAGCCTGTTCCGCCATCACCTCCTGGACGGCCTCTTCAAGAATCCGGCAGAAGACGTCGTAGCCGAGGGCATCCAAGAAACCGCTCTGCTCGATGCCGAACAGGCTTCCCGCCCCGCGCACTTCCAGGTCCTTAAGAGCCACCTGGTAACCGGAGCCAAGCTCTGTTATCTCTTCAATGGCTTGCAGGCGCTTGATGGCCTCCTTTGTCAACCGGCGCACGCTGGGAACCAAGAAGTAGGCGTAGGCCTGCTGGGTAGAGCGTCCCACCCGGCCACGCAGCTGGTAAAGCTGTGCCAGACCAAAGCGATCGGCGCGACTGACAATGAGGGTGTTGACATTGGGCATGTCCAGGCCGGCTTGGATGATCATGGTCGACACCAGGCAGTCGTAGCGGCGCTCGATGAACTGGTTCACCACCCGCTCCAGGGCAGCGGAAGGCATCTGGCCGTGGGCCACCGCAAAACTCGCCTCTGGCACCAGGCGCCGGAGCATTTCCACCATGGCGCCGATGGACTGAACGCGATTGTGCACAAAGAAGACCTGTCCGCCCCTACCGAGCTCGCGGAGGATGGCCTGGCGAATCAGCTCCTTGCTGAATTGCACTACCTCCGTCCTAATCGGCCGGCGATCACGGGGAGGGGTATCGATCCGCGACATGTCGGTGATGCCGACCAGCGCCATGTGCAGGGTGCGCGGGATGGGTGTCGCGGTCAGGGTGAGCACGTCCACATTGGTGCGCAAGGCCTTGAGGCGCTCCTTGTGCATCACGCCAAATCGCTGCTCCTCATCGATAATGAGGAGGCCCAGGTCGTGAAAGCGCACGTCGGCGGACAACAGGCGGTGCGTCCCGATGATGATGTCCACCCGCCCCGCGCGTAGGTCCGCCAAGATGCGTTCCTGCTTCCCCTTGGGTATGAAGCGGGAAAGCATTTCCACGCGCACCGGGAATGGCGCCAGCCGCTCGCGAAAAGTGGCAAGATGCTGGCTCGCCAAGAGGGTAGTCGGCACGAGCACGGCGACTTGTTTGCCGTCATTCACCGCCTTGAACGCCGCGCGAATTGCCACTTCGGTCTTGCCAAAGCCAACGTCGCCGCACACCAGTCGATCCATGGGACGAGGCGCTTCCATGTCCCGCTTGACATCTGCGACCGCTTGTAGCTGGTCGGGGGTCTCGTCGTAGACAAAAGAGGCCTCAAGCTCGTGCTGCCAGAGGCTGTCTGCCGAAAAGGCAAACCCCGGCGTGTGTCGGCGTTCGGCATAGAGCTTGATGAGCTCGGCGGAGATATCCTTCAGACGACGTTTGGCCCGCGCTTTCAGGCGTTCCCACTCGGCCGTGCCCAGACGGTTGATGCGGGGTGCCACCCCCTCGCGCGGCGTGTACTTGCTGACCCGGTCCATCCTCTCCAGCGGCACATAGACTCTATCGTCGTCTTGATAGGCGATTTCCAGGCACTCGCGTTCGCTGCCGTCGACGCTGATCTTGCGCAGCCCCTGGTACACGCCCACGCCATAGTCCACGTGCACGACATAGTCTCCCGGGCGCAGCGCGTGGAGCTGGCGAAAGGTGAAACCCTCGCGGGGCCGTGGCGCAGGGTGAGGTACACGCGCCCGGCTATGGAACTCGTGGTGGGCGAGCACACACAGTCCTGCGTCCCACAGGACAAAGCCGCTCTGCAGAGCGCCCACTTCCACGCGGAGACCGTCGACGCCTTCCTCCTCGAAGAGCGCCTCCACCCTATCCCTTTGCGAAGGGCTGTCACAGAGGAAACAGACAAGCGGAGGGGCCAGCGCATGCAGTCCGCAACGAACGGCGACGGAGGCCACATATTCGCGCAGGATGTCGTATTTGCCCGCCATCGGTGGCGCGGGCTCTGCGGGCAACGCTGGCCCAGCTACATCTTCGCCTGCAGGTGGAAACCAGAGCACAGCTTTGCCACGGAACTCGCCCTCAAGGAGGCCGTCGCCGCCGCTTTGGGCCCCCTCGCAGAGGCCGACGCTTCGCCCTGAGGCAAGGAACGTGTTCGGCTCCGGGGTGTCCTCCAAGACCACGAGATCGCCGCGCTGCACGAATCCAACCAGACTTGCGCTGCGCGCGGTGTCCTGCAAATGAACAGAATTGTCAATCACGGGGAATTGCGGGATGAGTGCCACTTCTTCTACGCGGGCAACAGAGCGTTGCGTCTCTGGGTCGAACTCCCGCAGGGACTCGACGGTATTGCCAAAAAATTCGACACGCACCGGGCGAAGGCGCGAATAGGGGAAAATGTCCACGATGCCCCCACGTACGCTCATCTCGCCGGCCCTGTCCACCATCGTCTCGCGCACGAAGCCGAGGTCCACCAGCGCAGCCAAGAATGTCTCGAAATCGTACTCCTGGCCTTGTCGCAAGATGATGCATCGTTCATCGATTACCTGCGGAGGCAGGAGACGGCTGCTCAGCCCCTGTAGCGTAGTGACTGCCACGGCGGGGTCCCTGCCCCTGAGGAGTTCCAGGGAGCGCACCTGTGCGCTCTGGCGGCTGAGGCTTTGCAAGCGGAAGGCAAGAGGTGTTTCGCTGGGGTCCGGAAAGTGCACCGCGCGCTCTGCTCCCAGCAGAGTGGCAAAATCATCCCGCGCCTGCTCTGCGGACAAGGGGTCGGTGGTCACGTAGAGGGCGCGCCGCTGCCTCTCTTGCAGCCAGGCGGCCACCAGAGCGCGTCGCAGGGAACCTGGTGCCTTGGCGGAAAGCAGTGACGTCCCGCCATCCAGTGCGCGCCACAGTTCGCGCACCGAAGGCGAGAGATGCAGCCGCTCCCTAAGGATGTCGCACCAATCCGAGGTCAATTCCCCAGACCACGCTCACTTGCTTGCCACTGCTTGGCGCACAAAACCAGCGGCGCGTTCCAGACGCCGGCGGGCCTCATCGGCTTCCACGCCTGCGAGGATCATGACCAGGGCCGTCTTGACGTGCCCACCGGCCTTTTCCAGCACCGCTTCCGCCTCGTCGTAACTGACGCCGGTCACCATCATCACCGTCCGCTTTGAGCGCTCCTCCAGCTTGCGCGAGGTCATCTGCAGGTCAACCATCATGTTGCCGTACACCTTGCCGAGCCGGATCATGGCGGTGGTGGTGATCATGTTCAGCACCAACTTGGTGGCGGTGCCAGCCTTCATGCGCGTGGAGCCCATGACCACCTCTGGCCCCACCACGGGACAGATGGCCACGTCCACAGGGAAGTTTAGCTCAGAGCGCGGTGTGCAGGTGACGTAGAGGGTCTTGCCGCCCACTTCTCTTGCCTTTTCGATGGCGCCCAGGACGTAGGGGGTCCTGCGGCTGGCGGCGATGCCGCAGGCCACATCCTTGCTGGTGAAGCCACGTCGCAGCAGGTCCTCGCCGCCTCGCTCCCGGCGGTCTTCGGCGCCCTCCTGGGCCCGCACCAGGGCCTTGTACCCCCCGGCGATGATCCCTTGCACCATCTCCGGTGGAGCCCCGAACGTCGGCGGGATCTCCGACGCATCCAGGACCCCTAACCTGCCGCTCGTGCCGGCGCCGATGTAGAAAAGGCGGCCGCCCGCGCGAAAGGCCTCCACCACAATCTCCACCGCCTTGGCGATGTAGGGAATCTCTTTGTCCACCGCCAGCGGCACCTTCTTGTCTTCGGCGTTGATGAGGCGCAAAATCTCTTCCACCGACTTGGAATCGATATCCATGGTGGCCGGATTGCGCGCCTCGGTGATGAGATTCTGGATCTCCGCAAACACGTTGTCCTTCGGTCGTCTCTTCACCTCTGGGCACCTCTTCGTACGGTGATGATCACTCGCCCCTTGCTGGGGTCAATAAGACAGGCCGGTGGGGCGCTCAGCCGCACGGTCGCGACTGGGTCACTGGCGGCCAGGGCGCGCACCTCGCTGGCGACGTCGCCTCCTTTGAGGGTGATGAGCATTCCCTGCACGCCCAACAGCGGCCAGGCCCACCGCCACAGCAGCGACAGCCTGGCCACGGCGCGCGCCACCACGACGTCGAACCTGTGCCGCCAATCGGCCAACTCTGCCAGCGATTCGGCGCGGGCGCACGATCTTCATGGGAATGCCGGGTAGGCCGCCACTACTGCCCATGGCCAGCAGCAGGGCGCCCTGGTCGATTTCCACAGTGGTCAGGAAGGCCAGCGACTCGACAATGTGCCGGGAGACGAGGAGAGGCTCATCTCCGCCAGCGGTGAGGTTGACGCGGCGGTTCCAGGCCAAGAGCAGGCGCGCATAGGCCCCGAGGGCGCTAAGCTGCGCATCTATGTGCGTACCCGTCTTGGCCCGGGCTGCCGAGTGTTTCACGTGGAACACCCCTCCGCGGCGCGCGCGTGACGGACCACGTGCACCACGAGGACTGCCAGGTCCCCCTGGCGCACTCCGGGGATGCGCGAGGCCTGGCCCAGAGAGCGCGGCCGCACCTGCTTGAGCTTCTCCCGAGCCTCTGCAGAAAGCCCGCTAAGGGCATCATAGTCAATCTCGGCGGGAATCAACGCACCCTCCAGGCGCTGGAACCTCTCAATCTGCTCCCGCTGGCGAGCGATGAAGCCCTCGTATTTCACCTCGAACTCCACCTGCCGGGCGACGGCCCGCCAGAAGGGATCGCGAGGCGCATCCAGCACGCCATGCCGCGCCAATCCGGCCAGGTCCGCCATGGTCAGCTCCGGCCTGCGCAGGAGTTCGCCCAGGGAGAGTGCCGCCCTTGCTGCTGGCAACCCCTTTTTTTCCAGCATGCGGTTCACCTCCTCCAGCGGCGGCCTGGTCTTAGCCACAAAGGCGAGCGCCTCCTCGATGGCCCGCTGCTTGCGTCGCGTGCCCTGGAGAATCTCCGCCGGCAGCAGGCCCAGTCTCTCGGCATAGTGCACGAGGCGCAGATCCGCATTGTCCTGGCGCAGGACCAGGCGATGCTCCGCCAAAGAGGTGAACATACGATAGGGCTCCTCCGGGCCCTTGGTCACCAGGTCGTCGATGAGGACGCCAATGTAAGCCTCGGCCCTCGTAGGGAGGAAGGGCTCCTCGCCGCGTGCCAGCAGCACGGCGTTCACCCCTGCCACCAGTCCCTGCGCAGCCGCTTCCTCATATCCGGAAGTGCCGTTGATCTGGCCTGCCAAGAACAGGCGCCGACAGAGCTTCGTCTCCAATGTGGGGTGAAGCTGTGTTGCAGGCACGTAGTCGTACTCGCTGGCATACCCATATCTGGTCACCTCCACCTTCTCCAGGCCAGGAATTGAACGGAGCGCCGTGCGTTGCACCTCCTCTGGCAAGCTGGTGGAGAAACCGTTCACATAGTACTCACTGGTCAGCCGTCCTTCCGGTTCCAAGAAGATCTGGTGGCGCGGCTTGTCGGAAAAACGGACAATCTTGGTCTCGATGGAGGGGCAATAGCGCGGCCCAACCCCCACGATTCTCCCTGTGTAGAGGGGGGAGCGATCCAGACCAGCCCGCAGCAGCTCGTGGGTCTTCTGGTTGGTCCAGGTGAGGTAGCAGGAGACCTGTTCAACTTCCAGACGGTCGTGGCGATAGGAGAACGGCTCCGGGTCTGCATCCCCGGGCTGTGCGGTCATGCTCGCCCAGTCGACAGTGCGGCCGTCCACGCGGGGTGGGGTGCCCGTCTTGAGCCTGCCAATGCGGAAGCCTAGTCTGCGCAACTCATCGGTGAGGGCGGCGGCCGCAAACTCGCCAGCGCGCCCCGCAGGGAAGGAGGAAAGTCCGATGTGGATGAGGCCATTGAGGAAGGTCCCCGGCGCGAGGAGGACTGCCTTTGCCGCCACATTTCCTCCGGGGAAGAGGCGCACGCCGCGCACCGCCCCCTCTGCCACCTGCAGTCCGATGACCTCCGCTTGCAACAAGCGGAGCCCGGCCTGTTCCTCCAGGGCCTGCTTCATCAGCACGGAGTAGTACTGCCGGTCCTCCTGGGCGCGTGGCGACCAGACCGCCGGCCCCTTGGAGCGGTTCAGCATGCGGAACTGGATCCCTGCGAGGTCGGCGATCAGCGCCATCTGCCCCCCCAACGCATCGATCTCGCGCACCAAGTGCCCCTTTGCCAAGCCACCAATGGCCGGGTTGCAAGACATCTGTGCGACGGTGGCCAAATTCATGGTCACCAACAGGGTGCGCGCCCCCATTCTGGCCGCCGCCAGGGCTGCCTCGCACCCGGCATGGCCAGCGCCCACCACAACGACGTCGTAGTCATCCCCGCCGCACATCCTGCTGCCTTGCCGACTGTTCCACGTGAAACACTCTGCACTACTTGCCAATACAGAAGCGCGCGAAGATCGAGGCCAATATGTCCTCGTCGCTCACCCCGCCAACAACCCTCCCCAACGCTTCGCTAGCCTCGCGCAGATCCACGACGATGAACTCCGCAGAGAGGCCCTGCGCCAGCGAGGCGCCTGCCCTCCGCACTGCCTCCTCCGCCTGGCGGAGTGCCTCCCAATGGCGCGCGTTCGTGAGCACCACATCGCCTGCCCCGGCAAAACCGTCACCGATTAGCGCCTGGACTACTGCCTCGCGCAGCTGCTCGAGACCTAACCTACGTTTTGCCGAAAGCTCCACCACCCTTCCGGCGCCGAGCTCGGCAGGCGACCACGCCCTCGGCAGATCGATCTTGTTAACCGCCGGGATCACCGTCCGGCCACGGCCAGGCACGTACACTTCCAGCAGGCGGCGATCCTCGGCCTGCAGCGGCTCGCTGCCGTCAAGGAGGAGGATGACCACGTCTGCCTTTTCCACCTCGCGCTCCGTGCGCCGCAAACCCTCCTTTTCGATCTCCGAGCCTGCCACGCCAAAGCCGGCAGTGTCCACCACCGTCACCGGAAAGCCCCCGATATCGACGAGGCCCTCTAACGTGTCTCGCGTCGTCCCCGGCAACTCGCTGACAATGGCCCGATCGCTCTCCACCAGCGCGTTGAGGAGACTGGACTTTCCCACATTGGTGCGACCAAGGAGCACGACTCTTGCCCCTTCTCGCAGAAAACGCCCCTGCTGGAATGTCCGCAGCAGGGCCCGCAGCTCGCCGCCCACCTCTTCCAAGGTCCGAGCAAGCAGCTGCCGATCCCAACTCGGCACGTCTTCATCGGAAAAGTCGATGTCCAGCTCCAACAGCGCCCGAGCATCCACCAGCCGCTCCTGCAGCTGGGCAATGCGCTGCGAGAGTTGTCCCTCTAACTGCGCCATGGATGCGCGCCGTGCCCGCTCAGTTCGCGCCTGAACCAGGTCGCACACCGCCTCGGCCTGCGCAAGATCAAGCCGCCCGTGCAAGAAGGCCCGCCGCGTGAACTCCCCTGGCTCAGCCAGCCGTGCTCCCCGCGCGCAAAAGAGTTGCAGAATCTGCCGCACAATTAGAGGACTGCCATGGCAGGTGATCTCCACCAGGTCCTCCCCGGTATAGGAATGCGGTGCGCGGTGCACCACCACCATCACTTCGTCGATGGTCACCTCCGCACTGGAGCCATGTACGCCACGCAGCCAACCATGGGCCATCAGGTGACTGGGCAGCTCCTGCAGGGACCTTCTGCCGGTGAAGGCGCCGTCGACCAACTGTACGGCCCGTGGGCCACTCACCCTCACCATGGCGATAGCCCCTGCCCCTGGCGGGGTGGCCAAGGCGACAATTGTGTCCTCACCCAGCAGATCCGCCACGGTCAATCTACCTCACAGAAAAAGCCCCACCACCTGATGCCAGTAGGGCCTTTCCCTTGTGCTCCACTAATCACCACGGCCGTCGTTACTTCTTCTTTCGGCGCCTCTCCGCCTCGCGGTCCTCCGCCTTCTGCTGCGCGCCTCCCACTAGCCTATCGGTAATGAACTTCTGTTGCAGGATGCTCAGCACGTTGAACAGCATGTAGTATAGGTTCAAGCCGGAAGGGAAGGAGTTAAAGAGTAGCGTGAAGAAAATGGGCATCAAATACACCATCATCTTCTGCTTGGGGTCCTTGACGCTCATCTTCTGCTGAATGAGCATCGTCACTCCCATCAGCAGAGGCAGAATGTTCACCAAGTTGCCGTACATGGGGATGCTGAAGGGGAGCACGGCAACGGTATCCGGGTTGGCCAAGTCCTTGATCCACAGCACAAATCCCTGACCGCGAAAAGAGATGGTGTTACGGAAGACCACGAAGAGCGCATAGAGCAACGGCATTTGCAAGAGGAGGGGGAGGCATCCACCCATCGGATTGACCCCCGCCTCCTTGTACAACTTCATCGTCTCCTCATTCAGGCGCTGCGGGTCCTTGCCGTACTTTTCCCGCAGCGCGATGAGCCGAGGCTGCAGTTCCTGCATCTTGTGCATGGACTTGAACGACTTGTGCGTCAGAGGATAAAGGACAATCTTCACAATCAAAGAGAAGACGACAATGACCCAGCCGTAGTTCGGAATTACCGCGTGCAGGGCCTTCAGACACCACAAGACAGCTTTGGAGAACGGTTGGATCACCTTCCAGCCAAGGCTCATCATGCGCTCCAGCCCGACCCCTGGACCCCGCACAGTGCTGTAATCCAACGGGCCGAGAAAGACCAAGAAGCGATCTTCACGTACCGGCTCGTTGCGGAACCCCATGTCCAAGCCGAAGGCATAGGACTTCCAGATGCGCTCCCTCTCTTGCAGTCGGTGCTTTTCCCAAATAGCAAACGAGCGAGGCGGCGCCTGCCGTCTGCCAACGTACCACACGCCTGTGCCGCGCTGCCCGGTGGGAATAATCGCGGCGGCAAAATACTTCGTGCGCGCGCCCACCCAGTGCACTACCCCTTCCATGCTCCCTGCCTTGTAGGCTGAGCGACCGATGTCGAACTTCTCCATGTTCGCCGCGAAGAGCGCATAGACCTTGGCTTCTTGAAAGTCGTCAATGAGCCTCGACTCAGTGGGCGCAAGGCCGCTGTTCCACCCCAGCGTGTAGCGCCGCTGGGCGATTACATCCTGAAAGTTCTCCAGCCGCACATCCAGGGCAAAATAGTAGCTGTCGCCACGGAAGCTGTAGCGCTTGATAATCCGCTGTGCCCCCTCAAGCTGCGTGGTGAAGGTGAGGGAGGCGCTGTCCGCACTCTGGGTTAGCTCCACCCGCTGGCGATCCGCGGCGAACAACAGACGCCCGGTGTCAATCGAGTCGCGAGCCGTTGTAAAGCCGAGGGCGAGGTTGGCGCCACCGTCTGCGCCAATAATTTGCACAAGGTTACTATCAGGATCTTTGAAGTGCTTGAAATAGCAAGAGCTAAGAACCGCACCTTTTGCGTTAAAGGTCAAATGAAACAGGGGCGTTTCCACTTCCACCTCTTCTCCACGCGCCTCGACAGGCTCCCGGGCGACCAACGAGGGGGGAGCCTCCATCTCCCGACGCGCGACCGGGACGCTCTCGACGCGCGTAGTATCCTGGGTTGCCGGGCCCGGCGCCAGCTGCTTTTGGCGCTGGCTTTGCCAGTACTGCTGCGGGAAGAACGTCTTCTTGTAGATCGGCGTGTTGACCAAAATAAGCATGAGAATGATCAGCAAAACGCCGATCACCGTGTTCTTGTCCATGTTCATGAGGTGGTTCGCCTTTCAAAACTGGATGAGTGCATTCAAGTCAACGGGTCGTAGCCCCCAGGGGAGAAGGGGTGACACCTGAGAATGCGGCGCGCACCAAGGTAGAGGCCCCGCACGACCCCATAGCGGAGGAGCGCCTGTTCAGTGTACCGAGAGCACGTCGGTGCGAAACGACAGTTAGCCCCAAGTAGAGGGGAAAGCACAAGGCGATACAGACGGATCAGCGCTACCAAGAGGTCACGAATCATCCCTGATCCTTTCGCGCAGAGCATCTATCGTACGCCGAAACTCATCCGCGAGTCTGGCAAAGGGGACGTCCGCAACGTCCGGGTGCAGCAGCCACACCGCCTGAATCCCCTCGGGTATCTGCTGTGCATGGCGTCGGAGAAGCTCGCGCAGGCGGCGCTTCGCCCTGTTTCTCTGCACCGCCGTGCGCACCCTGCGGGATACGGCTATGCCCACGCCGCACTCAGGAGCCTGGCGCCAAAAAAGAGTCACTAGCGGCCCGGGGAGCCTGTTGCCAGCAGCCATCACTTCAGAAAATGCCGCTCTTCTAAGCGTGGGCAGAACCCGTCTCGCCACGAAACTCTCGCAAAAATCACTTACTGCCTATCGCTCACTGTGAGGCTATATCTTCCCTTGGCACGGCGCCGCCGCAGCACCGCCCTCCCGGTCTTGCTCTTCATGCGCGCGCGAAAGCCGTGCGTACTTACTCTCCGCCTGTTGCTCGGCTGATACGTCCGCTTCATTCTTCCTCCTCTGAGCTCACGATGACACGCAGACCCGGCCTGCAAGTCATAATTATAGCAATTATTTCGGTACGGGTCAAGCACTTTTCTTTCGCGACGTGACAGCTGAGTGCCACTAACCCATGGTCCCGGTGTCTGCGTCTCCATGTGGGCCGCCAGGGTAGCGCCCCAGAGACCCTCCACTTTCAAGAAAAATTCTATTGAGAATTTTATTTCCTTTGTTAGATTACAACGCGCGGCGGAGCTTGTCTGTGTGAATAATGTGTGGATAATTTGCGCCGCACGTTGAGGCGCTTGAGGCAATGAGCGCCATGTGCCCATCGAGGCTATAGTAGGTATCAACATCGCAGTACGTGCGTATAGTTTTACTTCATGTAAAATTTAGTAGTTAAGAATCGCCTCTTATGTTGATATCCTGTGGATTGTGCGTATTTATGTTTGGGCCTCGTGGGGTTTAGGTCGAGGCGCGTTTGATTTGCGCCTTTGTGGGTGTTGATAACCTCTGGATGCAGTTAAGACGACGCGGAGAGGACATGGAACGGACTGCGCAGCAAGTCTGGGCAGATTGTCTATCGTTGTTACGGGACAGGGTTAGCTCCCAGAGTTTCACCACTTGGTTCAAACCGGTAGAGGCTGTCAAGCTGGAGGGAAGGCAGCTAACTATCCAGGTCCCTAGCCAATTCTTCTACGAGTGGATTGACCAGCACTATCGCATGCTGATCGAAGCGGCGCTCGTGGAATGCCTCGGAGAAGGCGCCGGCATCCAGTATGCAGTGGTGGTCGGTGATAAGGGTGACCCTTTTCAGGCGGCGATTCCTCGCCAGGCGGTACGGGGATCTTTAACCAACGGGCGTCTGAGCGAACAGTACACCTTCGAGAATTTTGTCGAGGGGGCTAGCAATCAGTTTGCCAAGGCCGCAGCAGTGGCGGTATCGCAATCGCCAGGTAACACTGCTTTTAACCCCTTGGTTATCTACGGCGGCGCCGGCTTAGGAAAGACCCATCTCATCCAGGCTATCGGCAATCATGCCATTTTCGCCGGGACGGCGCGGCGGGTCGCGTACGTGTCCAGTGAAAAATTCACATTGGAGTTCATCAACTCAATCCAGCAGAACAAAACTACAGAATTTAGCGCCAACTACCGAAACGTCGACCTCCTGCTGGTGGATGATATTCAATTCTTTTCCAACAAAGAGCGCACCTTGGACGAGTTCTTTCACACCTTCAATGCCCTGTATCACGAGGGCAGACAGATCGTTCTCACCTCGGACCGCCCACCCCGCGACCTCCCCGGCATGCAAGAGAGGCTAATTTCGCGTTTCCAGTGGGGCTTGATTGTTGACATCCAAGTGCCAGACTATGAAACACGGCTCGCAATTCTCCACAAGAAGGCCGACCAGAATGGTCTGGAACTGCCAGAGGAAATTTTCGACTTTATCGCTATAAATGTAACTATGAACATTAGGGAACTGGAGGGATCTCTCATCAAACTCCTTGCCTACTCCTCACTGACGAGGACTGAAATTACCTTAGAGACAGCTAAGCGGGTTCTGCGAGATATCTGTCTCCCTAAGAGGCAAAATATGACTGTGGAGTACGTTCAGCGTGTAGTGGCCAACTATTTTGCAATACCTGAAGATATGATGCGCGCGAAAACACGGCGCAAAGAGATTGCACTTGCTCGACAGGTTGCCATGTACCTAGCAAAGGTCTACACAAGTAGTTCCCTTAAGACAATAGGGCTGCATTTTGGCGGCAGGGACCACAGCACAGTAATCCACGCCCTTAATTTGGTTGAAAAACTAAAGAGTAGGGATGCAAAATTTCGGCAAACAATTGAAGAAATTGAACACCAGATTAGGATATCTTCCTCTTAGTCCGTCCTTTCTGCACACTGCATAGGCCCATAGGCAGTTATTTGGGTGTGGGTAACTCTTTTTTCTTCCCCTGACTGCAAACTCCATACTTCACGCAAGTGAAACGTAGATGTTCTATCCACATTAATGCCACAGTTACTGTTCACAATAGTAAGTAAAAGGTTTGTCTTAGTTTTACTTCACATAAGGATACAGTAGCCACAGTTACTAACATTTCCACACCTATTACAACGCCTTATGGTAAATTTTTTCTTGAAAACAATAGAAATATTACTTACCTTTGCGAACACAAGCGCACTGAACATAGAAACCGGAGGATGAAATGGAGTACTCTATTAGTAGAACTGACCTACATAAAGCCCTACAAAAGGTTGCAACTGTTGTACCCTCGAAAACTACGCTTCCAATCTTGAGCAATATTTTGATGAAAGTAGAGGGTTCTCTACTGACTCTCACTGCCACAGACTTGGAAATCTCTGTTACCACCTCAATTGCCGCTGAAACTATTGAACCAGGTGCGACTACTGTTTCAGCACGAATATTCAGTGACATTGTAAAGGAACTCCCTGACGTAGGGCTGAGGATAACTTGTGACCAGAACCACAAGATTACCATTACCACCGACCGCGGTACCTACGTACTTAGTGGCCAGCCGGCGGAGGACTATCCCACTGTGACGGCTGAGGAATACGAGAACCAATTTTCGATTGGGGCGGACGTTTTCGAAAGACTGATAGGGAAAAGTACATTTGCGGTTTCGACTGATGCACTGCGCCCGGCGTTATCCGGTGTATACTTTGAGGTTTTTCCTTCTGAACTTCGCCTTGTGGCCACCGATGGCCACCGCCTATCAAAAGTTGTGTATAGAAGAAGTAGCCTCAGCAGCGGTGAGAGTAGCGCCATAGTTCCACCGAAGGCGTTGCAGGCAGCGCAGAAATCGCTTGAAGAGGGAATAGCCCAGGTTAAGGTAAGCATTGCCAGAAGCCACATTACTTTTAGGTCAGATGCCACGGAGGTCTGTGCAAAACTTATTGATCAGCAGTATCCTAACTACGAAAGAGTTATTCCGACGAATAATGACAGAATAATGATTATTGACAGGTCTGAGCTTATCTCCGCGCTCAGGCGCATGGCTATTTTTTCGAGTACCATGACCCATTTGGTACGTTTTGACATCGAGCGGAACCTACTGACCATCAGTTCCGAAGATATCGAAGTTGGCGGGGAAGGGCGCGAGTCTCTCGCGATTGAGTACGTGGGTGAACCGCTAAGGATTGGCTACAATGCTAACTACCTGATAGAAATTCTACGGCACATTAACACGCAGCTAGCTCGGTTTGAGCTGCGCGACCCGGTCAGCGCTGCTCTCATCCGGCCGACGGAGCAGAGCGAAAACGAGGAATTTTTAGCGCTGGTTATGCCGATCCGCGTTACGGAAGAGTAACCTAGGTTTCCGCCTATTTACGTATGCCGCGATGTGGCTACGGGAGTTAGGCTTAGAGAACTTTTGTAACTATGAGAGAATCCTGGTTTTCTTTGCGTCTGGCGTGAATATTCTGACAGGAGGTAACGCACAGGGGAAGAGCAATATTGTAGATGCTATCTATTATCTCTGTTTCATGAAGGGCTTGCGTGGCCTCCCAGACGGGAGTGTGGTGAAATTTGGGGCAGGCGGATTCCTTGTGTGGGGGGTTTTTGCTTTTGCTGGCAGCATCGAAAAGGAATGCCGCATCCAATACAGCATGGAACAAGGCAAATCTTGCTACGTCAATCGCAAGTTGATAGGGCGGCGCTCGGATCTGATTGGAAACTTTCCGGTGGTGGCCATGTCTGGGGACGACTACTTAGTCACAAAGGGAGCCCCGGCGGAGCGTCGCCGCCTTATGGATACTTTTCTCTGTCAGGTGAGTCCTGGCTATGTGGAGGCCTTGCGTGCCTACACCGCTGCGTTGAAGCAGCGGAACGCGCTCCTCAGGGGGGATTGGTCCGTAGAAACCCGGGAACAGATGCTGGTGTGGACGGAGCAATTGGTGAGCCGCGGAACGAACCTCATGCAGGCAAGAAGGGGGTTTGTTTCGGCTCTTAGCCCGCTGGTAAGCGACTATTTTCAGTGCATTGCTGGTCCCACTTGGCGACTGCATGCTCGATATTCACCTAATGTGCGAGAAGTGGAAGGAAAAACTACAACCGAGGCGTTCTTTGACCAGCTGAAGGGCGTCTCGCAGCGAGAGAGACAATTTGGAACGACGCTGGTGGGCCCGCACCGGGACGACATCGTCTTTGAGATCGACGGGCATAGCCTGCGGGACTTTGGCTCGCGTGGCGATCACAAGGCTGCGCTGATCTCCTTGTGTCTGGCGGAACACAAACTCCTGCACGAGTGGCGGGGAGAAAACCCAATTCTTCTCGTCGATGACCTGTTGGTCGATCTTGACGAAAAGCGAGCTGCGAGGGTATCCCGCCTCTTTCCAAGTGGTACGCAGGTAATCCTTACCTCGACTGCCACGGAGGCGTGGCGGACCCTGGGCTTGCCCAAGGGTACATTCCGGCTCTGGCGCATTCAGCAGGGGGCAATAGCGGAGGTCTCAGCATAGAGCGATGCGCTCCCCATCGCACATGCGCCGCGTTCTAGATGAACTTCTGCGCAACCTTGGCATTGAAAAAAGGGTCAAGGAGCAGATGGCAATCGCCCTCTGGCCCCAGGCAGTCGGGGAGCGGATTGCGCAGGTCAGTACCCCGGTGCGAATACGGGATGGGATTCTTTTCGTGAGGGTGGCCAGCAGTACCTGGCGCAATGAGCTCGTTTTTCACAAGCGCGAGATTCTCAAGAGGGTGAATGAGGCAGTTGGCAAGGCTGTCATCGAAGATATCCGTTTTCAATGAAGGACGGGATGTGCGTGAGAAGGTGGTGGAGAGTGAGGTGACGAACGGCGAGCGCTACGATGCCAGCCACATTCAGGTCTTGCGTGGTCTGGAGGCGGTGCGGCGCCGACCGGCCATGTATATTGGGGATGTGTCAGTGCGGGGGTTGCACCACCTTGTCTATGAGGTGGTGGACAATAGCGTGGACGAGGCGGTTGCCGGCTTTTGCACGCAGATCGACGTCACGCTCAACAAGGACGGCAGCGTGACCGTCGAAGACGATGGCCGAGGGATTCCCGTGGACCTTCACCCGACGCAGGGCAAGTCCGCGCTGGAAGTGGTGATGACCATGTTGCACGCCGGCGGCAAGTTTGACCGGAAGGTCTATAAGGTCTCCGGGGGCTTGCACGGAGTTGGCGTCTCGGTGGTGAACGCCCTTTCGGAGTGGTGCGAGGTGGAGGTGCGGCGCGATGGCCGGGTCTACGTGCAGCGTTACGAGCGGGGGGAAGCGGTCACGCCAGTGCGCGTGAAGGGAAGGCGAAAGGGCCCAGGCACGAAGACTACCTTCATGCCTGACCGAGAGATATTCCGCAAGCGAAACTTTAGCTTTGAGATCATCGCCGAGCGGCTACGCGAATTGGCCTTCCTCAACAAAGACCTGAAGCTCACCCTCACTGATGAGCGAACCGGCCGCAAAGAGGTTTTTCGCTACAAAGGCGGGTTGGTGGCCTTTGTTGAGTACCTTGACCAATCACGAGACCCAATTCACCCGCGTCCCATCTACATTTCCGACCAGAAGAACGGCGTCCCCATAGAGGCGGCCATCCAGTACAACACCTCCTACATGGAGAACATCTTCACCTACGTCAACAACATCCACACTACCGAGGGGGGAACCCACCTCGTGGGATTCAAGACGGCCCTGACGCGTACCTTGAACAACTATGCAAGCCGGCATAACCTGCTCAAGAATCTCGAAAACAGCCTCAGTGGCGAAGATGTGCGCGAAGGGTTGACGGCGGTTCTCAGCATCAAGGTTTTGGAGCCCCAATTTGAGGGACAGACCAAGACGCGGCTCGGGAACAGCGAAGTGCGGGGGCTGGTGGAATCGGCAGTGGGTGAGGCTCTCAACGAGTACCTCGAGGCCAATCCCAGTGTCGCGCGCAAGATCATCGAAAAGTGCGTCAGTGCTGCTCGCTCGCGCGAAGCAGCGCGCAAGGCTAAGGAACTGACCAGGCGCAAGACCGCCTTGGAGGGCGGAACTCTCCCTGGGAAATTGGCCGACTGCGCCAGTCGTGACCCTGCCGAGTGTGAGCTTTTCATCGTGGAGGGTGACTCGGCGGGCGGCTCGGCAAAGCAGGGACGCGATCGACGCTTTCAGGCCATTCTGCCGCTCAAGGGGAAGATTCTGAACGTCGAAAAGGCCCGCATTGACAAGATCCTGGCTAATGAGGAGATCAAGACGATCGTGTCGGCCATCGGTGCAGGTATTGGCAACGATGAGGTTGATGCCGCCAAGAGCCGCTACGGCAAAATCATCATCATGACCGACGCTGACGTGGACGGGGCGCACATCCGCACCCTATTGCTGACCTTCTTCTTCCGCTATCTTCGCCCGCTGATCGAACAAGGCATGCTGTACATCGCGCAACCGCCCCTCTACCGGGTGGCCAAAGGAAAAGAGGAGCGCTACGTGTACGACGAAGAGGACCTGGACAAGGTTCTGGAGAGTCTTGGGCGAGATGGGGCGGACGTACAGCGCTACAAGGGGCTTGGCGAGATGAGTCCGCAGCAGTTGTGGAGCACCACAATGGATCCTGCTTCGCGCACCATGCTGCAGGTGACGATCGAAGAGGCTTACGACGCCGACCGCATCTTCTCGGTGCTGATGGGCGACAAGGTTGAGCCGCGACGCAAGTTCATCGAAGAGAACGCGCGCTACGTACGGAACCTTGACGTGTAGTGGGTTGTGGAGAGGGAAAGGCGGAAGGGAACATGGCCATAAGTGAGCAGGAAAAGATCATCCCCATCTTCATCGAAGAGGAGATGAAGGACGCGTACATCGACTATTCCATGTCGGTGATCGTGTCCAGGGCATTGCCGGATGTGCGCGACGGTCTCAAACCTGTGCACCGACGCGTGTTGTTCGGTATGCGGGAGCTAAACCTCGGTCCCAACGCCCCGTACAAGAAGAGCGCGCGTATCGTTGGCGAGGTGCTCGGCAAGTACCACCCGCATGGTGACGCGGCAGTGTATGAGACGCTGGTGCGAATGGCGCAGGACTTTTCCCTGCGTTACCCCTTGGTGGACGGCCAAGGAAACTTTGGCTCCATTGACGGCGATGCGCCGGCAGCCATGCGGTATACCGAGGCACGTCTGGCGCCCATCGCCGAGGAAGTGCTTCGCGACCTCGACAAAGAAACGGTGGACTTTGTCCCCAATTTTGACGAGTCTCTGAAAGAGCCCACGGTTCTGCCTTCGCTTCTGCCGAATCTCCTGGTCAATGGCGCATCTGGCATTGCCGTGGGGATGGCCACCAACATTCCGCCGCACAACCTGCGCGAGGTGGTTGAAGCACTCCTGCACCTCATCGATCGGCCTGCGGCTTCGGTGCAGGAGCTGATGCAGTTTATTCAGGGGCCGGATTTCCCCACCGGCGCCATCATTGTCGGGAGCGATGGGATCGCGGAAGCCTATGCCACCGGGCGGGGGCGCATCGTGGTGCGCGCCAGGGCCAGTATCGAAGCGCAGCGTGGTGGACGGGAGAATATCGTCATCTCAGAAATTCCCTACCAGGTGAACAAGACCACGTTGATCGAGGCGATCGCCGAGCTGGTGCGCAACCGCAAGGTGGAAGGGATCAGCGATATCCGCGATGAGTCCGACCGGGAGGGGCTGCGGATCGTACTGGAGCTGCGGCGGGACGCCCCCGGCAAGCAGATTTTGGAGTACCTGTATCGGCACACGCAGATGCAGACCACCTTCGGGGTCATCATGCTTGCCCTGGTGGATGGCGTGCCGCGCATTCTCGACCTCCGGCAGCTGCTGCAGCACTTTCTTGACTTTCGCCACGAAGTTGTGGTGCGCCGAACCAAGTTTGAACTGGACAAGGCCGAGAAGCGTGCCCATGTGCTGGAAGGGCTCAAGGTGGCGTTGGACAATTTGGATGCCCTCATTGCCTTGATCAGGCGCTCCCGCGACCCCGAAACTGCGGCGGCCGCTCTAATGAGGCAGTTCCGCCTCAGCGAGATTCAGGCACAGGCCATCTTGGACATGCGTCTGCAGCGCCTCACCGGCCTCGAGCGCAAGAAGATCGAAGAGGAGTACCGGCAGACGCTCAAGAAGATCGCTTACCTCAAAGGCCTCTTGGCGAGCAAGGCGAAGCGCATGCAGCTCATCAAGGAAGAGCTGGCGCAACTGCGCGACCAGTACGGCGATCGGCGCCGCACGGAGATAATCGCCAGCGCAGAGGACTTTTCCATTGAGGAGATGGTTGCCGAAGAGGCAATGGTCGTGGTGGTCTCGCTGCGCGGTTTTGTCAAACGCATGGCAACATCGGCCTTTAGGCGAGAGATTGCGGCCTCCTGGCCTGCGGTTGTGGCAGAAGGAGCCGAGGATTGGCCAGCACAGTTTGTGGCCGCCGACACGCAGGCGCAGCTCCTCTGCTTTACCAACACCGGTCGCTGCTATTCTCTCCGGATACTGGACATACCAGTGGGCGGCAAGTGCGCCCAAGGCAAGTCGCTGGGCCACCTCCTCGGTCTTGGCAAGGAAGAGGAGGTGGTCGGCTGCTTCCCGGTGAAGGAGTTTAGCGAGGACTACACGGTGCTTCTGGTCACCGCGCAGGGTCAGGTGAAAAGGGTGGCGCTCGCCGCCTTTGCCAGCCTGCGGCGCAGCGGTGCCGTGGCTATTGGCCTTCGGGAGGGAGATGAACTCCGCGCGGCGCACTTGTGCCTGGGGAAGGAGCATGTCTGGCTGGTGACCGCCCACGGGCGGGTGCTGCGCTTTGCGGTGGAAAGTCTGCGCCCCATGGGGAGGAGCGCGGCCGGCGTGCGCGGCATCACCTTGGCTGCTGACGATGCAGTGGCGACAGCCCATGTGGCCATGGGTGAGCCGTTGCTGCTCATCGTCGGCGAGCGGGGGCAGGGGCGCCTGCTTAAGGCAAAAGACGTGAGGCCCATGGGCCGCGCCACCAGGGGCGTCATGGGGCGCAAGGCCTCCTCGAAGAGCGGGCTCGTGGCGGCCGCCGCGATCGTCCGCGCCCCGGGCGATTTGATTGTAGTCACAGGTAACCAGAACAGCGTGGCCTTGCGCACTGCAGGAGAACTGAAGCAGCAAGGGCGGTTGCTTGAGCTGAAGGCCAACGAGCGCGTCGTGCGGGCCGCAGCGCTGCCCCTTCCTCACGGGGTGGCCTGAGCCCACAGGGGTCAAGGGGACTGCGGAGAAAAGGCGTGGATTCGGCACTGTGGCAGAAGGACAAGGAGACGATTTCCGACCTCCTGGTGCGGCGCATCATTGGCCAGGAGGACAAGGAGACGTTCACCTACGATGAGCTGCTGCGCAAGCCGCTGCCCGATTTTCTGCGGGTGCACATCAAGATGCAGGCCCGGCGTTTCCTCCAGGAAGAGAAGCCAATGTCCTGGAACCCCTCTGCCCGCTACAAGTTCGACGACCCAGAGGTGCGCGAGGCAGTCGAACGCATGTTGGGCACCCTCCTTCTGAAGACCCGTTTCAGCCGCAGCGAAATCAAGCGCTGGATCGAGTTGGGGGTCAATTTTCAGGTGGACGTCTTGGTGCGTCCCAGGCAGGCGCTGGCCAATCTCCTTTTCCGTCGGCACCCGGTGCGGCACAAAGAGGAGATCGCGCGAGCCATTGAGCAGCTGGCCGATGGCCGCCCGTACCTCAGCGCGCTGGCGCAACTGATTCTCCAGGGGCCGGAGAAGGTCGAGGTGACCACCTTTGAGCAGTTGGCCAGGAAAGCGGAAGAGCAGACCTACGGCACAAAGCCGTTGGCGTCTTTTATGGCCGACGTGGCCAGGTTGGAGAGTTTCTTCCGCCTCTCTGGCCATACCAATGGTGAGGTCCTGCGTACCGAGCAATTGGTCGGCATGTTGCGCGCCCGGGACTTGCCCGATATCGCCGACAGGATCGGTGAGTTAGCCATCAGTCAGGGGACCGAGTATTGGACGCTCGATCAGATTGAAACGGCCCTTGAGCGCCAGCTCCTGTTGCGCGGCCTGCGGGAGGAGGATAACGGCGGCGACGAGAAAGTCCTGACCGACGAGGGGCGTGGCGAGCGCCCGCGGGGTACGCGCCCTGATCAGCTCTTGCTGGAGGCAATCCATGACGCCCGGACGGCCATGGGCAGCGGCTTGTTGGAAGACCTCTTTGCCATTCCTGCGCCTCTTAGGCCGCAACGCGAGCCTGCGCCGCGGCGAGTCACCGCTCCCCGCCTGACTTTTGCCGGAGTCGAGGAGGACGATGCGGCCAGGGTGGTCGTCGATCGCAGGATCATCGAGCGGCAGCCTCCTGGCCCCTATCCGGCTCTGCGCAGCCTCATCACCAACAAGGACCGGAAGGTCTTTGTCAAAAAGCTCTTCGCCAATGACCGCGGTGCCTATCATGCCTTCATCGATCGGCTGGAGGCCATCGACCGCTGGAAAGAGGCCAAGGCGGCCATCGACGCCGAGCTGGCCCGCCGCCAAGTGAGCCCGTTTTCGCGCGAAGCCATGCGTCTGGGGGATATCGTCTTCAGTCGCTACTTTGCCAAAAAACCATAACCGGCCGTAGCCACCAACTGAGGGAGTCAATTATGAGGAAGCGAACCGTTGCGTGGATGCTCGCCGTCATGCTGCTTGTGGCGACGGTACTGAGCGTGATTGGCATAGTGGCCAGCGTCCCAGTGCCCGAAGAGGTGAGTACCAAGGGACGGGTCGCCCAAGTGGAGGGAATGGCAAAGAGGCGCGGGTTGCAGTCGGAGGATTGGGAGAACGCCTATCAGAACACGCTCGTGACCGATGGTGACAAGGTGCGCACATTCCGGCAGTCGCGTGCAGAGCTGGAGCTCACCGAGCTGGACCTGGTGCGCATGGCGCCGCAGACCACCATCGACATCCTCCGCCTCTACGAGGAAAAAAAGGCCCAGAAGCGCAACGTGGCTATTGCCGTGCAAGAGGGGGATATCTGGGCAAGCGTGGATGGGGAAGTGGGGGAGGTGGACTTTAAGATCAAGACGCCGAAGGCTGCTGCTGCCATCACCGGAACCACCCTGCGGCTTGGTGTGGCCAGCGACTCCACCACCGAGCTGCGCGTCTACCGCGGGGAGGTGAGCGTGACCAATGCCCCGGAGCGCACTGACCTGAAACCGCAGTTCATCGCGCCGCCGCAACAGGTGCCGGGACCCTACGAGGTCCCAGGGCCCCGCGAGGTATCGCTGGAGGAGTGGTTTTACATCGTCAAGAGCATGCAGAAAATCAAGATTGACAAGAACGGCCGCATTGTCCAGGCCGGCTCCTTCAGCACCAGCGACCCCGAAGAACAGAGCGAATGGGTGCGCTGGAACATGCGCCGTGACCAGCAGCGTCGTCCGCAGCCGCAGCGGTGAGCCGAGGGCTCTGCGTCGCAGGGGTCGACGACCCGGCTCTCCTGGAGCTGTTCGTCGCGGGTGGGCAGGCACAACCGCTCGAGGGGATAAGGGAGGCCGATGGCTGCTCACGCTCGCACGACCGCCCAGATGAGCCGTGAAAACTTCCATTCAGGCGAGTTTCTCCTGCGCCGTTTCGTTTCCAGATCGTTAAGGTTCTTCTGGGCTATGGGCCTCCCGCGCCGGCTGCCTGCCGCGAGGTTCACTGGCCTTTTCTGTTGGTCCCGTCAGCAGCTCGGATGGCCAATCGGGCGGGGGCTCGCTGGGCGAGACCCAGCGCCTTGCCACCTGCTCAGAAGTCGAGACCCGCAGACAAGTAATAGCACGAGCGTCCGTCGCTGGTGCGGCCGTAGCCCAGGGAGAGGGGTCCCACCGGCGTGCGCGCTTTGATGCTGGCGCCGAACGAGTGGAGAAAGTCGCTGAGCTTCACGTCGAGGGTGAGGCGCCAGACGGCTCCCACGTGGTAGGCTGCCGCAAAGTACCAGGGGAATGGTCGTCGCCAGGGGAGCACCGCTCTGTACTCAACGCCCGCCACAATCATGTGCCGGCCAACTCCTTCCTCCAGCCGCAACCCAGGAAAAGAGTCCTCGCCTCCTATCTTGAACTGCTCGGAAAAAGGCGTGCTGTTATCGCTGCTCCCCCAGCGCACGCTCGGATGAAAGGTGTGACCCGGCAGGAAGGTGTGCCAGGTAGCCAGGGAGGAATAGACACGGGCAAACGAAATCGGGGCGCCGGAGGTGGTGCCGGCCGCGTATTCGTAGTAGAAGACCTGATGTTTGCCCGCGGTGGGCAACGGCAGCTGGTCGCGCGTATCCACAAGGCTGCGCAAGGCGATGCTACGAAAACTAAGGATGCCGGTCTGGTACAGCCGCCCACCCAGCGGGCTCATCGTCATGTGCTCCGCCCGGACCTGCACTGACAACGTGCCCAGCCGCTCCAGTTGGTGCCCGAGGCTGGCGAAGGCGCTGAAGCTCCCCTGCCGATACTGCCCCACCTGGTGGTGCCCGGCGTACGTGAAGCGCTCCTTCTGCACATAGCCCAGGTCCAAGGCAAGGGTGGTGTAGCTGGCCCCAAGCCTGTCCAGGCGGCCTGAGAGCTTTACCCCACGGTCATGCCGTCCAACCACGCCGAGGCAGGAGGCAGTGGCCCCCACCCCGAGGACGTTCTGTTCCGCGACTTCGGCTGCCCCGCGTAGACCCCGATCCTGGTCATAATGGCTGCTCATCCTGACCACGCGGTAGGGCCGCTCTTTGACCCTCACGAGGAGGGCGTATCCGTTGTCGTTGCGGGCGGTGGCAAACGAGACGTTCTCGAAAAAGCCCGTGGCATAGATGTTGGCCATGTCCCGCTTGGCTTCCTGCACATTGAACGCTTCCCCTGGGCGGAGACGTATCTCGCGGAGGATGACGTGGCGCTTGGTGCGCGCATTGCCTTGTACAAGCACCTGATTGATGTGCCCCTCGTCAAGGTGAATGGTGACCACGCCAGTGGACGTGTCGCACGAGACATCGGTAATGCGCGCCAAAGAGAAGCCGTGCCGCCGATACAAGGCGAGCAGCCGGCGGAGGTCTCGCGTGGCTCGATGGTGGTTTATCGGCAAGCCGAAACGCGATTCCACTGCGTGCAGGAGGACGGAGTCGGGGAGCACGTCGTTGCCCCGGAACTGGATTCCCCGCAGCGTAGGGTGCGGCTGCAGGTGAAACAGCGCGACCGCGCGCCCGTGGAGGGTGTCTACCTCCGCCCAGGCGTCGGCGAAGTAGCCAGTCTCGTACATTCGGCGCAATGTTCCGGCCACGTCAAGCACGGCAGGGACAACCGGAAGCGATGGCACCAGCTGCGCGACCGCAGGTGGTGCGTCGACCACGGCGATGCTGTCCACCCACATGGGCGGCGCGAGCTCCTTATCCTTGGCGGCCAGCTCGGCGAGACGGCGCTGGATCTGGCCAATCTGCTGCTCCGCGCGAGCGCGCCCGATTTCGCGGAGCTCCTCGAGGTTGGTGACCTCAGTGGAAGTGCGCACAAGGTCCGCAAAAGAGATGACCACATCCGCTTCCGCCAGCATCTGCCGATTGCGTTCCACCTGCATGATGCTGGTCACCTGGTCGGCAACTTCCCAGGGCATGTTCATCTGGTCTGCGCGGCGCAGCGGCGAGGTGGTATCCACTGCGATCACCAGGTCGGCTCCCGCAGCCCGCGCCTCCGCCACCGGGATGTTATCCACCAGACCGCCGTCCGCCAGCAAAGCCTGACCCTGCTCCACAGGCGTGAAGAGGAGGGGCACGGCGATTGAAGCCCGCATGGCTTCCACCAAGTCGCCGTGGCGCAATACCACTTTCTGGCCAGTGATGAGGTCGGTGGTAATAATCCTTAGCGGTACGCAGAGTGAGTCAAAGTTGGCGATGTGGCCCCAGGGGGCTCCCATGCACAACTCGGAGAGAATGGCATTGAGCTGTTGGCCGCGGGTGATGGCTTGGGGCAGGTATGGTTTCAGTCCCTTGAGCCGGATTTCGACGAGGTGGCGCGCCCGCTCCTCCTTTTGCCCCACAAAGAGCGCGCTGCGCGGCGGCGCGTCCACCAAGATGGTGCGCCAGTCCACCGCCGAGATGCTTGCCCACAACTCCTCGGGCAGATACCCCGCCGCGTAGAGCCCACCCACCACGCTGCCACTGCTCGTGCCCACCACCAAGTCTATGGGCACGCGCTGTTCCTCGAGGACTTCGAGGACGCCTATCTGCGCCAGACCACGCAGTCCGCCGCCGCTGAGGGCAAGGCCCACGGTGGGGCGCGCGAGGGTGCGATAGGGGACAAATGAGGCGGGCGGCTCCACTTTGCCCCCGAAGGAGAGGTGCACGGTGGCCACCGGCAGCGGGGACTGGGCGCGAGAAGCCCCCCAGAAAAGAAGGCTCACCAGGAGCAACAGTGGCCCAGCGCGGCGTAGGTAGGCCATGGGCCTGCATCTCCGGCAGAAGGTCTGTGCGCCAGGACTTTCCGCCCCGGTGCCGCTCACGCCTGCTCCATCTCCGCCTTCAGGCTCTTTTCGATCTTGGCCCAGGTGTCGCGGAGAGTGACTGTGCGGTTGAACACGAGCCTGTCCTCCGTGGTGTCCGGATCGACACAGAAGTAGCCCTGGCGCTCGAACTGACAGCGGAACCCAGGCTTGGCACCAGCCAAGCTCGGCTCCACCTGGCACGAGGTCACCATTTCCAGTGAATTCGGATTCAAGAAGCTCTTCCAGTCAACGCCCTCGGGCACCTCTCCCGGGTCCGGCACGGTAAAGAGGTGGTCGTAGAGCCGCACTTCTGCTAGCAAGGCATGAGCAGCAGAGACCCAGTGGATGGTCGCCTTCACCTTGCGCCCATCCGGCGAGTTGCCGCCTCTGGTCGCCGGGTCGTAGGTGCAATGCACCTCGACGACCTGGCCTTGCGCGTCTTTGACCACATCCAGGCACTTGACGAAGTAAGCATAGCGCAAGCGCACCTCGCGCCCAGGAGCAAGACGGTAGTACTTGGGCGGCGGCACCTCTCGGAAGTCGTCCTGTTCGATGTACAAGACCCGTGAGAAGGGCACCTTGCGGGTGCCCATGTTGGGGTCCTCTGGGTTATTGATCGCCTCCAGCTCTTCGGTCTGACCCTCTGGGTAGTTCAGAATAACCAGCTTCAGAGGACGGAGCACGCCCATGACGCGCGGGGCGCGGCGATTGAGGTCCTCGCGCAGGCAATGTTCCAAGAGCGCAATGTCCACGGTGCTCTCGCGCTTGGCCACCCCGATCCGCTCGGCGAAACTTCTGATGGCCTCCGGAGTGTAGCCGCGGCGGCGCAATCCCGAGATAGTGGGCATGCGGGGATCGTCCCAGCCACGTACATAGCCGCCCTGTACCAACTCCAAGAGCTTGCGCTTGCTCATCACTGTGTAGGTGAGGTTGAGGCGTGCGAATTCGATTTGCTGTGGGTGGTAGATGCCCAACTGATCGAGGAACCAGTCGTACAGAGGGCGATGATCCTCAAACTCTAAGGTGCAGATGGAGTGCGTGATCCCCTCGATGGAGTCCTCCAGCCCATGCGCCCAGTCGTAGGTGGGGTAGATGCACCATTTGTCGCCGGTGCGATGGTGCCGAGCGTGCAGAATGCGATACATGACCGGGTCGCGCATGTTGAGGTTCGGCGAGGCCATATCGATCTTGGCGCGCAGCACGCGAGACCCGTCGGGGAATTCGCCAGCCCTCATCCTGCGGAACAGGTCCAAGTTCTCCTCCACCGAGCGCTCGCGGTAGGGACTGTTTTTCCCAGGCTCGGTGAGGGTGCCACGATACTCGCGGATCTGTTCGGCACTGAGGTCGCACACGTACGCCTTGCCCGCTTTGATGAGCTGTTCCGCCCACTCGTACATCTGCTCGAAATAGTCGGAAGCAAAGTACAGCCGATCCTCCCAGTCAAAGCCCAACCAGCGCACGTCTTCGATTATCGCCTGGACGTATTCTTCCTCTTCCTTGGTGGGATTGGTGTCGTCAAAGCGCAGGTTACACTTGCCGCCGAACTCCTCCGCGAGGCCAAAGTTGAGGCAGATGGACTTGGCGTGGCCGATGTGCAGGTAGCCATTCGGCTCGGGCGGGAAGCGGGTGTGCACCCGGCCGCCAAAGCGGTTGTTCTTCAAGTCCTCCTCAATGATGGCCCGGATGAAGTTGGGACTGCGCGGGGTCTCTGGCCTTTCGTTTCTTGCGCTGCCCTCATCCCGTTCCGGTGCTGCCATAGTAGTCATCCTCCCGAGTACCTGGTCTTGGTCCATTCGCTAAAGACAATGGCGAGGAAGCATCGTGTCATTGGAACAAAGACGCGCGGTTTAAATGTATCAAATCGCCCCATTACTGTCAAGGTGGAAAGCTTGCCTTGGGACAACGGTTGCCGAGGATGAGCCAGGGGAGCACTTCACCACTGTTGCCGGACCCCGAGCCCGCAGGACCTTGCTCCGCCAGGACTTGTTGCTCATATGCCGCCTTCCCGGGGCCCGCGACAACCTGCTGGAGGTTGCCGTGTCTGCGCAGGGGCCTCCGGCCTTGTGCCAAGGCTTTTGTGCGACAAAGGGCCTCGGCTGTCTTCCTCGGGCTCTGCCTGGGGACGGGGCACTACCCTCCCGGATGAGAGGGGAGCTGGTGGCAGTCGCGCAAATGCGACCTGCCCTGCGGGCGGGAGGCAAAAGCAGGGTCTGCGCTCGAAGATGAGTGAAGCAGAAGTGGAATCAAAGTCGAATTAAGGTGAAGTGGAGCAAAGGTCGACCAGTGGCAGGTGTAACCCCAAAATAAAGGGGCAGGCGGAGTAACCCTGCACGTGTGCTGTACATTGTCTCGCCTGGCCGCTAAGCAAATCCTCCAACCCGTGCCCTGCCAAAATTTCGCAGCTCCTCAGGCGAGTTTGCGCATGAATGTGGGCATCCTTAGGCGGCCGAGCCAGT
>JANLFK010000013.1 GCA_024655945.1 candidate division KSB1 bacterium | reverse complement strand
TGGGGGAAACCCCATTCCCGGCGCCATTCGGCGGGCGCGCGCGGATACTTGCGGTCCGGGGCGTGGGGCGTTTGCACTCGGCCCGGTCCTTCGGCCACATCCTGTTCGTGGACTGCTTTGAGCTTGCCCAGATGATCCCGGAGGGGTCTCTTGAGTGATTCGGAAAGCACCGTCGGCCGGTCCTTAGCCCCCTTGCCGCCCCGAACCGTGACCTCGACCCCCGCCAAGTCAATGTCCCGAACGCGCAGCCGCAGGGATTCCATCCGGGGTAGGCCCGCGCAAGGCATTAGTGAGCCTGTAAGCCACTTGTCGCCGGCAGGATGATTAACCACGGCCTTGAGCTCGTCGCGGGTCACAACGACCGGCAGATGCTTGGGTTTCCCGGCGCGGATAACTTCGCGCAGTTCGCTGCTGTCGCGACCCCGGACATGGCGACACAGGAGCCCTGGACGGCTGCCAGCGGCCAAGACGGGCGCTTGTATGGTCAACGGTTGCATGGTATGTGTCCCCGCGGCGATGTGCGATAAGCAGGGTGCGTTTATCATAGTAACTCCACCGCTCATGGTCAAGCGTTTTCTTACCTTTTTTGTAGGCGGTGACCGGTGACCGCACGCGGTAGTTGGCCTTCGAACTGCCGCGCAAGCTCACCGGCTTTGAGGCTCGTTGGGGAAGAAGCTGGACAGAGGTCGTGCTTCCGCTCTGCTTGAGGATCTCTACCGGGGTGTTTCACCCAGGGAGGCGATTCTCTTTTTCTTGAAGTAGAGGTACAGCGCACAGGCCTCCGCCCTCAATTCCCCCGGCCCGCAATAGTCCTTGGGGTCGTGCAGCTCATCTTCAGCGATACGATGAAAGGCCTCCGCATCCCTCTGCCGGATGGTGGGTCGCGGCAAAGTGCCACCGTGCTTCACGCCCGCTTTGCCGACTACCACTCGGAAGGCGCTCTCGTCCTTCCTCTTCAGTGCCGGCGCGGAACCCTAAGCTTTTGTCCTTGTGAAAAGTCGTCTTGCCGAGATGTCCTGCATAGGCCTTCTCCCGACTCGGCAGATGGCGGCCAATGACGGCCTCGTCGGCGCCATCCGTCGCGTGCCTGCAGCTTTGCCCTTCCCCATCGTGTGCGCAGCCGCGCACTGTGTGCTGGTGCCGCAGCAGTCCATATTTTCTCGCGCCTGATCAATGCCGGGCCGAGGCCCAGAAGGTTCTTCCCACCGTCGTGAGGACACACGTACACGCAGGCAGTTGCCTTGGTGGTATACTCCTCCCAAGCGCCGCCACATTCTTCTCCTCACCGAGCCAGCCGGGCCCATGATGCGCGCGATCGCCTTGGTGAAGACCGGGGTACCGTGGTGTGCCTTCGGGCTCTCCGAGCTAAGGGGATCACCGGCTCATCCTCCGTTGCCGTCTTGCGAGGTATATCGGGTCAGGCCGGCGAGCGGTCGCCAACCTCTGCTGTCTTCGCTGCTCAAGCCCCCTCAGCCGCGTGCGCAGGGCGAACCGGGTGGCGGCAAATTCCCGTGTTGCTCCGCTGAGGCCTGCCTTCCTCGTTTACCTCACTGTGGACAACCTGGGAGGAAAGCGGTTTATTACTCCCACTGCATCGCCGTGCCTCCCCCGCCCAAAGCTCCTGGGGGCAAATATTCAGCAGGTTCAGGAGATCAGGCAACCACATTCCGCAATGCTCGGCCATTCCTCCTCGAACTCCCCCCTTAAGAACCTCAAACCTCCTCCTCCCCGGTCGCTTTTTACCTTCGCTGTCAGCTCTTCGCTCACTGCTTGCGAGAAAAAGTCCTTGATAGTCTGGTCATTTCGTGGTAAACTTACTGCAGCGATTGAAACCTGCCGCTATGCCATGCGGTGCCAAAGGACACAGACAATGAGAGCTGCTCCCACAGCGTGGGTCGTCATGGCCCATCTTTACCGTTGCGCGCGTCGCCGTGCCGGGGTCGCACCCCGGCCCTAACCTTTCCCCCACATTCGCATTTTTCCAGCAAGACGGTTGCCCCATGGGTCGATGAGCCCGGCTGGTGGAGTGTTGTTTCTATTATCCCTTGAGTGAGGAGTACGCCCATGGAAAAGGTTATTCTGGCCTACAGCGGGGGTCTGGATACTTCCGTGATCCTGAAGTGGTTGTTGGAAAAGGGGTTCGAGGTGGTCTGTTTTGTGGGCAATGTGGGACAGAACGAGGACTTTGCCGAGATCAGCCAGAAGGCCTATCGCACCGGAGCCAGTAAGGTCTATGTGGAGGACTTGCGGGAGGAGTTTGTCGTTGACTTCATTTTCCCTGCAATGCGCGGCAACGCCATCTACGAGGGTCGCTATTTGCTCGGGACGGCGCTTGCCAGGCCGCTCTTGGCCAAAAAGCAGGTGGAGATCGCCGAGTTGGCACATGCGGCCTATGTAGCGCACGGCGCCACCGGTAAGGGGAACGACCAGGTGCGGTTCGAGTTTTCCTACTACGCACTCAATCCCCAGATCAAAATCATCTCTCCCTGGAAGGACCCGGAGTTCCTGCAGACGTTCAAGGGGCGCACCGACCTGCTTCGCTATGCGGAGAAGCATGGCATCCCGGTCAAAGCCTCTGCGAAAAAGCCTTACAGTGAGGACGAAAACCTCATGCACATCAGTCACGAGGCTGGCATTCTCGAGGACCCGGCGCTGCGTCCCTCGGAAGACATTTTCACTCGCACTCGCCCTCTCCAGGACACGCCTGACAAAGAGAGCGTCATTGAGATCGATTTCAAGGATGGCTTTCCGGTGAAGGTGGTCAATCTCGATGATGGAACGACGAAGGAGACGCCGCTGGAGCTCTTTCTCTACCTCAACGAGTTGGGTGAAGTGCACGGCGTCGGCCGGGTGGACATGGTGGAGAACCGCTTCATTGGCATAAAGTCGCGCGGCGTGTACGAGTCGCCTGGAGCCACTATCCTGTGGGCCGCGCACCGCGATCTGGAAGGGATCGCCATGGACAAGGAGGTGATGCACCTGCGGGACATGTTGGCACCCAAGTTTTCCGAGCTCATCTACAACGGCTTCTGGTTCTCGCCAGAGATGGACTTTCTGCTGAGCGCCATCGAAAAGAGCCAGGAGGCAATCGATGGCAAAGTGCGTCTGGCCCTTTTCAAGGGGAACGTCTACTGTGTGGGAAGGGAATCGCCCATCTCGCTTTATGACCGCGAACTGTCGAGCATGGACGTGGAGGGCGGCTTTGACGCCACCGACTCGCACGGCTTCATCGAGATCAATGCTATTCGGCTGAAGGCGCACAGCATTGTCCTGCGCAAGCGATTCCCGTACGATTGGCGTGCACAATTGACGCGGAGGCGAGGATGAAGCTGTGGAGCGATGAGGGGCGGCTGGACCCAGAGGTGGAGCGCTACACGGTGGGCGATGACTACATCGTCGATCGCGAGCTGGTGGAGTATGACTGCCAGGCCTCGGTGGCGCACGCCAAGATGCTCCGCAGATTGGGCGTGTTGACTGCAGAGGAAGAGGAGAGGCTCATCGTAGCGCTGCATGAGATCCGCGACTTGGCGCGACAAGGAGCCTTCGAAATCCGTCCCGAGCAGGAAGATTGCCACACCGCCATCGAGCACTTCCTGGTGGCAAGGGTCGGCGAAGCCGGGAAGAAGATCCATACGGCCCGCTCTCGAAACGAGCAGGTCCTCGCGGCTTTGCGCCTTCTATACAAAGCGCGCTTGCGCGAGATCGAAGAGCGGGCCCAACGTCTCCTCGCGGTCTTTGAGGCATTTGCCGCGCGGTGGGGCCCAGTGCCCATGCCTGGCTACACGCACACGCGCAAGGCCATGCCCTCCACCGTCGGCCTCTGGGTCGGCGCCTTCACCGAAGCGATGCTCGACAATCTGGACGCGCTGCGCTGGCTGTTCAGGCTGGTGGACCAGTCACCGCTGGGTACGGGAGCAGGCTATGGCCTGCCCATTGAGGTGGACCGCGCATTCACCGCCAAGGAGCTGGGCTTCGCCCGCGTGCAGCAGAACGCACTCTACGTACAGAACAGTCGTGGGAAGTTCGAGGCGGCTATCTTGCACGTGCTCGGCATGCTGCTGGGCGACCTCAACCGCTTAGCAACAGACGTCATTCTCTTTTCGCTGCCGGAGTTGGGCTACTTTCGTCTGCCGACTGAGCTGTGCACGGGCAGCTCGCTGATGCCCCACAAGCAGAACCCCGACGTGCTCGAGGTGCTGCGCGCCCAATACCATGTGGTGGTCGCCGACGAATTCGCAGTGGCTACCCTGAGCGGCAACTTGATCTCAGGCTACCACCGCGATCTGCAGCTCATCAAGAACAAAGTGCTGAGCGCGTTGCGCGCCACAAGGGAGTCACTGGACATAGCGGCCCATGTCGCGAGCAAGATCGAGGTCGACGAGGAGCGCTGCCGAAAGGCAATGAGCGACGAGCTCTACAGCGTGCAGCGGGTGTTGGCGGAAGCGCTGCGAGGGAAGCCATTCCGCGACGCTCACCGCAACGAGGCGCGGCGCTGGAAGGAGCCCGGCGAAGGCCAAGCGAAATAGGCGGGGCCAGAGGCGACGTTCAAGCCGAAAGGGGCCAGGGACACTGCGACTTGCCTCGCCTCATGGTCTTTTGCCCTGAAGAGGCTTCTTGCCTGGAATGTGGCCTTGCTGCTCAGCGCGCGTGACAGTCTCCCACGGTGAAGAATGGGCCCCAGCCGCAAGGGAAGGCGCTGCCGAAGTCGTCGATCCCCGTAGTCTTCTCGGGGGACTCGGTCTGCCCATCTCCAACGACAAGCCCCAGGCGGGCGCACTGCGGCTTCTCAGGGTGGGGCTTTGGCTGTGGAATTGTGGTGCAGGTGACTTTTTCCACTTGACTTTTACCGCATTTTGTTTTAAGTTGGCGGTGCGTTTGCACCCCGTGCACGGTTGGTCCTGCGGGCGCGACGCTTTTCGGTGGAGCGAAAGAGTGGGCCGGTGAAACCGAAGGAGGATCCAGCGCATGGCCGAACCCAAGCAAGTGCAGAGCGGAAAGAGAGAGTACAAGCCTTTTGTCCCGCCGACCGTGGATATGAAGGAGTTCACCCTCAGAGCTCTCATTCCAGGGTTGGTGATGGCGGTGGTGCTCGGGGCAGCCAACGCCTATCTGGGGCTCAAGGCGGGAATGACCATTGCGGCCACCTACCCGGCTGCCGTGCTCAGCATGGCAATCCTGCGGTTCTTCAAAGACAGCAACATCCTTGAGGAGAATCTCGCGCGAACCGTAGGCTCCATTGGCGAGTCGGTGGCGGCCGGCGCAATTTTCACCCTCCCGGCTTTCCTTATCGCCGGGGTGTGGACTCCGGAGTTCTTTGGCAGCTTGTCCGGGTATCTGCGCTCCAGCATCGTCATGCTGGTGGGGGGCGCTGCAGGTATCTTGTTTGTCACCTTGCTCCGCCGCATGATGGTGGATGACCCGGAATTGCCCTTCCCCGAGTCGGTGGCCGCAGCGGAGATCCACAAGGCGGGCCGGGGCGGCGCTTCGGGCGCGCAGTACCTGTTCTACGCCATGGGAATTGGCGGACTGGTGGAGGCGCTGAAGACCGTCAACATCTTCGCCAGCAAGTGGCAACACTTTGTGCAGGTGGCCCCAAAGATCATCCCTGGTACCGCAGGAAAAGGCTTTGCCGGGGTGGAGACTGGCGGAGGCTTCTTGCTCAAGACTCCTGCCCTCAGCCCTGCTTTTCTCGGGGTGGGCTACATCATCGGTCCGCGCCTGGCTGCACTTAACTTTGCCGGCGGCGCCCTCTCCTGGGGACTGTTTGTCCCCCTGTTGATGCTTCTCCTCGCACCGCAATATGCGCCGTTGGTGGAACAGAGAGCCATGGACTGGGTGGGAGTGGCAGAGAATCTCTTTGCCAATGCAGTGCGGCCCATTGCCATTGGCGGCATGTTGGTGAGCGCGGCCTTTACGCTGTTCCGCATGCGCAAGAGCCTTGCGGGCGGCATCAAGCGCTCGGTGGAAGATGTGCGCAAGGCGGCCTCGGCTCAGCAGGCCACGCTGCGCACTGATCGCGACATCAACATCAAGGTTGTGTTCGCCGGCCTGGCGGCTGTGGGCGTGCTGACTTTTTTCGTCTACTGGTGGTTCATGGGTCTGGCTCCCGAGGCGCTGGCACCGGCCTTGGTGGCGGCGCTGGTCATGATGCTCGCCGGCTTCTTTTTCGCTGCCGTGTCCGGATACCTGGTAGGGCTCATAGGCTCCTCCAATAATCCCATCTCCGGACTGACACTGTCGACGTTGGTGATCGCAGCGGTCCTCATGGTGATCCTCGGCGCCACTGGCACCCCAGGCGTCATCGCGGTTCTGGCGGTGGCAGGTGTCATCTGTGTGTCTGCGGCCGTGGCGGGCGAGATGCTGCAGGACCTGAAAGTGGGGCACATCCTCGGTGGTACGCCGTGGCGCATGCAGGTGGGCGACTTTATCGGCGTGCTCCTCTCTGCAGCGGTGATGTGGATCCCGCTGTTCATCTTGAACGCCGGCGACCTGAAGATGGCAGAGATCAAGGGCTACGACGGCGGGTTCGGCGGGAAGGTGCTGGCCGCTCCACAGGCCACGTTGATGGCCAAGCTGGCGCAAGGCATCGTCGGCGGCGAGATGGCGTGGCCGCTGATCATCGTGGGCATGCTGCTGGCTATCGGCTTCATCCTCGTGCAAGTGCGCAGCCCCATGCTGGTCTGCGTGGGCATGTACCTGTCGTTTGAGACTGTGGCGGCCATCTTCGTGGGCGGCATCATCCGCTGGGTCATCGATGTGGTGGTGGCGCGGCGAAAGTACAACGAGAACCAGAAGACGCGCATCGAAAACCGCGGCATCCTGCTCGCCTCCGGCCTGATTGCCGGCGAGGCGCTGGTGGGGCTGTTGGTTGCCGCCTTGGTCTTCTTTGGCGTCACCATCCCCAATCTGTGGGAGAACTCCTCGTTCCTGGTGAGCGTGCTGGTGATTGTCGCGTTGGGCTATCTGCTGGTGAAGGTGCCGCTGGGGAACGCAGGCAGCCCTGACGAGCCAGCCGCCCCAGCAGTGATGTAGGTGAGACCGCAGGGGCAAGGTCGTGGCCGTTGAGGAGCTTTCGCAGCCAGAGCAGGCGGGAGAGCTGATCCCTGTGGGGCTGGTGGAGTGGCAGGAGGAAGACGGAAGGGTGCTTTTGCTCAGGCCGCGCTTCAGCAGTGGCTTGTTGCAGAAGTACCTCCTTCCGAAGCTCCGGCCTCCGCATTTTCGCATTCACCTCGATGCCCATGGGAGCGCGGCCTGGAAGCTGTGCGACGGCTCACGCACGCTGGCCGAGGTGGGAGCTGCCTTGCGCGAACAGTTTGGGCAGCAGATTGAGCCTGTGCAAGAGCGGCTGGCCCTGTTCGTGAGCCAGCTTTGTAGGCATCGTCTCTTGAAACTGCAACGTGTGGCCGAACAGGCCTGAGAGCGACAAGGACCCTCTCGGCACGTACCACGCCGAGAGGGTTCCTTTTGCCAGAATGGCATAGGTGAAGTTGGGTGAGATAGCGGGTAAAGCGGAGGGTGGTGGCAGGCGGAAGAGCAAACAGCCTGGAGGGGGCATGACCAAATTGCAGCGTGCTGCTCGCCTGGTGTTGACGCAGTGCCTGAACACCAAGCAGACCGAATCGGTGGTAGTGGTGGCGGATGCGCCCATGATGGAGTTAGCGCAGCTGCTCCTGTCCGCCGCGCGGCGCATCAGTGCGGATTCGGTGTTGGTCGAGCTGCCCCGACCGTACCGCAACGGCGCCGAGCCCCCAGCACCGGTGAGCCGTATCATGGCCCTGGCAGATGTGGTGCTGCTGGTGACCTCCGGCCACCTGCGGCACAGCGAGGCGCGCCGCATGGCCTGCCGCCGTGGCGCCCGCATCGTGGATATGTCCGGAGTGACGGCCGAGGCCCTGCGGCGTGCGCTGGATGTGGACTACCAGGACCTGACGCGCCGTACCCGCAAGCTGGCCGACGTCCTGACCATCGGCCACCGAGCTCACCTGACTACCCCGGTAGGCACCGACGCCTGGTTCTCCCTGGAGGGCAAGAAAGGCATCGCCGACGCGGGGTTGGCACACCAGCGTGGGGCATTCTCGACTATGCCCGCGGGGATGGCCTGCATTGGCCCGCAAAGTGACACAACGGAAGGCAGAATTGTGGTCGAGCATGGGTTCGGGGGAAGGGCACGACCCGACCACCCGATTGTTCTCGACGTCAAGGAAGGGCGGGTTGCAGTGATCCGCGGAGGTCAAGCCTGCGCGAAGCTGCGGGAGGCGCTGCGCTCCTTTGGCCCAGAGGCACGCACCTTAGCTGAGCTGGGCATCGGCACCAACGCTGCCGCGCGGATAACCGGGTGCATGGCCGAAGACCGCAAGGTGCTGGGCACTGCCCACGTGGCCTTGGGCAACAATTGCTCCTTTGGCGGCACAGTGAACGTGCCCTTCCATCTGGACGGCATCCTCTTTGCGCCGACAATCGAGATCGACGGCAAGGTGGTCGTCCAAGAAGGGCAGGTGATGGTGTAGGTAATTGGCAGAGGAAGGCGAACAGCGTCATGAAGGTATTCATCTCGGCGGATTTGGAAGGGGTAAATGGGGTGGTGCTCTTGGAGCAAGTGTTGCCATCTTCTCCGGCTTATGCCCAGGCCCGGGAGTGGATGGTCCAAGAAGTGAACGCCGCCGTGGAGGGGGCTTTGCAGGGCGGGGCCCGCGAAGTCGTGGTCAACGATGCGCACCACAACATGACTAACCTGCTCATCGACCGTCTTCACCCCAAAGCGACCTTGCTCACCGGCACGCGCAAGTCGCTGTCGATGATGGAAGGGATCGAAAGCTCGGTGGATGCGGCCTTCTTCATCGGCTATCATGCGAAGACGGGAACAGAAGGGGCGGTGCTGGATCATACTTTTGCCGCCTCGCTTATCCACGATGTGCACGTCAACGGCGTCTCGGTGGGCGAATTTGGGCTGAGCGCAGGGGTGGCGGGGCACTTTGGCGTGCCGGCAGCTCTGGTCACAGGCGACCAGGCGCTGGTGCAGGAGGCAAAGGCGCTTGTGCCGGCAATCGAGGCGGTGGTGGTCAAGGAAGGAGTGTCGCGCACCGCAGCGCGCTGCTATCCTTTTGCCAAGACCCTTGAAGACATCCGCCTGATGGCCAAACGCGCCATCCAGCACCTCAGTGACAAGCAGCCGCTGAGGTTCGAGGAGCCCATTCGCCTGGCAATTGACTTTCAGAAGACCGAGCAGGCGGATTTGGCAGCCAGCATACCCGGCATGCAGCGCGAAGGGGGATGCACGGTCACCTTTGAGGCCGACGATTTTCTCTCCGCCTATCGCGCCTTCGTGGCGGCCTTTCGCATTGCCAACCAGTAGCGCTCACCATTGCCTCCTGTAGCGCCTTTTCCGCGCCTGAGGCATCCTGCTCCTCTTGACCTCGCCCGCCGGTTCCTGTTTTTCGCAAGAGTACAGATGAGGCGCAGGCCGGCGGAAATCCTCCTGCCCTGGCCTCAGGGCATGGTCTGCGCACATTGGTGACTGGGTTCAGGAAGCGGCTGGGTGCACGTTGGTTGGCAGCGGTCAGCAGTTCATTGCGAAGCGTTGATCGCCAGGCACAGTCACCGAGGGGGAATGCCCGCCTGTCAGTCGGTGGTGCGGCCTCGGTAGAGTACCGGGCCTCTGGGCAGGGGCAGTCAGGGGGACGACTGGCGATCGAGGCCGGTCCCGCGTCCGCTTCGGGGTTCACGCCAGCGCCACAAAGCGCAGGTAGTAGTAGACAATGGGCGCGAGGACGATGAAACTGTCGAAGCGATCCAGCATCCCTCCGTGGCCTGGAATGAGATGCGAGGAGTCCTTCACGCCGGCGTCGCGCTTGAACTGAGATTCCACCAGGTCGCTTAGTTGGCCAACAGTGCCGCACAACGCCCCGATTACCAAGGAGTCGAGGACGGAAATCCCTTCAACGAACAGCACGTGACAGGCCCAGGCACAAGGGAGCGCCGCGACGAGCCCAGCGGCGGCGCCCTCCCAGGTCTTTTTCGGGCTGATGCGCGGGAACAGCTTATGCTTGCCCACAGCCGTGCCGAGGGCATACGCAGCAGTGTCGCACACCCAGACGGTGAGGAGCATGAGCACAATCCACCGCCCGCCCTGGGCGTAAGGCAGGTTGGCAGCAGCGGGTAGCTCGCGAATGAGAATGAGGTGGCCAAGAAGTACCGGGACGACCAGCACTCCACACACCGTGACCCCCAAGTTGAGGGTGCTGGATCCGCGATTGCGGAAAAGCTCGATGCACGCGGCGAGCAGGACAAAGGCCCCCAGGACCAACCACACCAGCTCGGCTCCTCCCCGGAACAACACCACGGGCAGGAGTACGCTGACGATGACCCCCAGGGCTGCCTGTGGTGAAGTGCCCTTGTGCCGCGCCAGTGTGTAGAACTCGGCCGTGGCACAGCCGACGATGATCATCACCAAACCCACAAAGGGCCAGCCGCCCTTGAGCGTGGTGAAGAGGATGAGGGGAATGAAGATGCCGGCCACCAGGAGCCTGGTCCCCAAGGTCTCAAAGCGCACGTCCTTCCTCCTCAATCAGTTGTTGACTTGCAAGGTGCCCACCAAGTCGGCCAAGCGGCAGATGCCTTGTTGCTCGCAGTATCTTTGCAGATCCCGCACAATGCGCGCCGCACAGTTCGGGACAACGAAATTGGCGGTGCCCACTTGCACGGCGCTCGCGCCGACGATCATGAACTCCAAGACGTCCTCGTAGCTTTGCACGCCGCCAATGCCAATGATCGGGATATCGACGGCTTTCTTGATCTCCCACACCTTTGCCAGCGCCACCGGCTTGATGGCAGGGCCTGAGAGGCCCCCGACAACGCTGCCCAGTTTCGGCCCGCGGGTGCGATAGTCGACGGCCATGCCCAAGAGCGTGTTGATGGCCGAGACGGCGTCGGCTCCCGCTTCGGCCACGGCCCGAGCTATCTCGGCGATGTTGGTCACGTTCGGGGTCAGCTTCGCGATGAGGGGCTTCCTGGTCACCTTGCGCAGTGCACTGGTGACGGCGTGAGCCACTTGGGGGCTGGCGCTGAACGCCATGCCTCCCTCTTTGACGTTGGGGCAGGAATAGTTGAGCTCGTAGGCATCGATGCGCAGCTCGGATTCCTCCAGGCACCGCAGAACTGCCTGGAACTCCTCTGTGCTGCGCCCGGCAACGTTGACGATGATGGCAGTGGAGAACCGTTGCAGGAAAGGGAGCTTTTCGCGGAGAAAAGCCTCCACGCCCACATTGGCAAGGCCAATGGAGTTGAGCATGCCGGCGGTCGTCTCGGCGATGCGCGGCGGTGGATTGCCGGCACGCGCCTCAAAGGTGATGGTCTTGGTGACCACACCTCCCAAGATGCTGAGGTCGAAATACGGGGCGAATTCCTCCCCATAGCCGAACGTGCCGGAAGCGACAAGGACCGGATTCTTCAGCGCCAAGGGGCCGATGGCAACCTGCAGGTCAGCGTTCAAGGTCGACCTCCGCGAAGGTGAACACGGGGCCTTCTTTGCAGACGAGCTTGTAGCTCGGTTGCGGCGAACAGCCACGCGCCGGAACAGCACAGCCCATGCATGCCCCAAAACCGCACGCCATGAGCGTCTCCAGACAGATTTGGCCATCGACGCCGTGGGCAGCGCAGATGCGCACTACCTCCCTCAGCATCGGCACTGGGCCACACGCGTAGACCATGGTCTGTTGAGGAGCACGTTCGGCTAAGGCCGTAGCCAGCAGTTCAGTCACCATGCCGTGTACGCCTTCTGTGCCGTCTTCAGTGGCCAAGCGCAGGTCCCAGGCGAGCCGGCGGAGATCGTCGAGGGGGCATAAAGCCTCAGCGGTCCGTGCGCCAAACAACAACAGGGGGCGCCGGCCGGCCCGTACAAGTTCCTCTGCCCAAAAGTGGAGAGGGGCAATGCCCAAACCGCCGGCCACAAGGATGGGCAGGGTTTCTGGCGGCGGCGCCGAAAATGTGGATCCGAGCGGGCCAAGCGCGTCCACCGTAGTTCCGGGCCGGCTTGCGGCAAGGATGCGCGTGCCCAGACCTCGTACTTCGAAGAGCAGTCGTATCGAGCCAGCGTCACGGTCTACGGAGTAGACGCTCAGCGGCCGTCGCCACAGGGGAACGGGTGCCTCCTGAATCCGGATGTTCACAAATTGCCCTGGCGCCGCAGCGAGGGCAAGGTCAGGGGCGTGCAGCGTGAGCCGGAAGACCGTTTGGCTCACTTGCTCATTGCGTGTGACAGGACAGGCGTGCAGTGCCGGCATCTCTTGCTCACGGTCTCTTGCGTGGCGCTTCGGGAGGAGGGGTCCCAGAGGTGTCGGGCACTGCTTGCTGGAGAGTGGCATCGGGCAGCGGCTCCCTTTCTTCTTGCTGTCGCTCTTCGGGTAGCGGCGGCGCCTGCGCTTGCCTTGCCGAGGAATCGGGACGGGCAGCCGCCTCGGCCAAACGTTGCAGCTTTTCCGCCTCGCGTGCGTGGGCGTCTATCTTGCGCTTGGCGGCCTTGCCTTGGGGTGAGTCCGGATAGGCCTCCTGCACGCGCTTGTAAGCCTGCAGTGCCCGTTCATTGTCGTGCAGTCTCTGCTCCAGCACCCAGGCGATTGCGTATAGGGCGCGCGGTGCGTACTCGCTTTCGGGACAGCGAGAGCTGAGAGAGGCAAAGGCTGCCAGCGCACTCTCCGGCGCATCGGCTTCCCACAAGAGGCTATCGGCTTGCCAAAACAGCGCCGCGGCGAGAGTTTCTTGGTCAGGTGGTCGAGGCAGGCCCAGCAGGCGGCGGGCGCCCTCTGCCTGGGGAAGCTCTGGGAAGCGAGTCACAATCTCCTGGAGGAGCGAGTTTGACCGGGCGGTGTCGCGCTGAGCAACGCGCATGATGTAAGCAAGGGGGTAGAGGGCCTGCGCGGCAGAGCTACTGTCCGGGTTGGCGCGGTAGGCAGCCCAATAGTGCGCCAAGGCCGAATCGATGTTGCTGAGCTGGAAGTAGAACAGCTCCGCCAGTTGCAGGTGCGCGGTCACCAGATCCATGTCCGGATAGGGCGTGATGGCTTTCTTGGTCGGCTGCTGCGGGCTCGGCTGTCGGGCAGGGCCGCGGATGAAAACGCCCAAGGCAGTGTCCGGCTCGGCCTCGGGGGTGAGGGCCATAAGGTCGCGCATCTCCGGACGCACTGTGTCGGCGCGCGCCGGGGTTGCACTCTGCTGGAGGGAGTCGACGGCGAAGGTCTTGCCCATCAGCTCGGCGATCGTGGCCTGCAGACGCAGGAGCCGCTCCAGGTCAGCCACGCGAGCCGCGGCGGTTGGCACCAACTCACAGCGAGGTGCCTCCGTCTTGACTTGGTCATAGTGCTCGTGCGCTTTCACGTACTCCTGGAAGCGCGTCTCATACAGCTGTGCTAAGGCACAATGGGCGCGGGCTGAGGCATCGGTGCGCGGGTGATCCTTGATGAGGGCCTCGTAGCGCTGCATTGCCTCATCTATATCTCCCTCCAGCACCAAGCAGGCGGCCATCTCCAACTTTGCATCCGGCCAGTACTGCTTGGCAAGCTGGTCGTTGGTCATTCGCAGGAAGACGCTCTCTGCACCTCGCACGTCGCCCGCTTCGCGCAACGCGCGGCCGATGTTGAGAGTGGCCTGGTAACGACGCGTGTCGATGAGGGTATGCTTGGCTGCCGCCTGGAAGGCTCTGGCCGCAGGGAGATATTCTTTGAGCTTGAGGTGGCATTCCCCCAGCCGCGCATAGGCGGTGCTGCGCACCTCGCGGTCAGCGATGCGCTTGGCAGCCTCGCTGAATCTGTTCACTGCCGAGCGGTAATCTTCCTTGGCAAAATCGATCTCAGCCGTCAAGTACTGCGCCTCATCTCGGAGCAGCGCCCGCTTGCTTGTGGCGATCACCTGCCGGCAATCGGCCGCGGCCTGCTCCAGTTGGTTCTGGCTGATGCGCGCGCGCGCTCGCCACACCAGCGCCTCCTCCGCCAGCTCGCCGCCCGGGAAGAGGGCCAACAGCTCGTCAAACTTGCGCTCGGCCTTGGCATATTGTCCCTGGTAGTAGAAGCACTTGCCCAACATGAGCAAGGCGTCGTCGACATGCTTGCTGGTGTTGTACAACTCCAAAATCTTTGATGCCTTCTCGATGGCCTTGTTGTAGGAAGAGGTCTCCTGGGAGGTAGGCGTGTCGCCTTTGCGGTTCTTCCGCTCTCTCTCTGCCGCCTTAAAGGCCTGTTCAGCATTGTAAAACGTGTTGTAGTAGGCGCAACTGCTGATGATGAGGACGGCAAGTGCCAGCAAGGCGAACAGGCCAGCGGAGAGTCGACGGCGCGGCGCACAACCGTCCTTGGGGGGCCAGGTCTTCCTGTACTGCATGTCGCAGGCCAAGGGTTTCATTGCTCCCTTCTCAATTGCGCAATCAACTGCGGCAGGACCTCCCCGGACTTGCCGCGAATTGCTTCGTGGGCAACTGCGCTCAGGGGCGTCGGTTCAAAGTTGACTTCGACAACATAGGCACCGTTGGCTTTGGACTCGAGCGGCAGCGAAGCCGCCGGATAGACCACTGCCGAGGTGCCGATGGAAAAAAAGACTTCGGCACGGCGAGCTGCGGCCAGTGCCTCTTCCCAGGTGTTCATGGGGAGCATCTCGCCGAACCACACCACATCGGGGCGGAACAGACCTCCGCACGCGCAGCGCGGCAGGCCGGACTGGGGGGTCACCGCCACATCCGCCACGATTGTGCCGCACGCGGTGCATCGATTGCGCATGATGTTGCCGTGCAGCTCCAGCACGTTCCGGCTGCCGGCCTTGCGGTGCAGACCGTCCACGTTCTGGGTGATCAGAGAAAAGTCCGGGACCATCGCCTCCAGTTCCGCCACGGCAAAATGGCCTGGGTTCGGCTGGATGTCGCGGATGAGCGTGCGCCGGTACTGGTACCATTCCCAGACCAATTCAGGATTGCGCTGGAACGCCTCGAAAGTAGCCAATTCCTCCGGACGGAACTTTTTCCAAAGGCCGTCTGCACCGCGGAAAGTCGGCACCCCGCTTTCCGCCGACACGCCTGCCCCGGTGAGCACCGCCACCGAACGGGCGTGCCGCAACCGCGCGATCAGCTCGTCAGAAAAGGCCACCTGCATCGCTTCCCTCGCGAACGACGGGCAGGAGGCGCCGTCCGTGCGTCAGTACCAGGTGGGCGAGCAGGCCCACCAGCACGCCGGTGAAAATCGCTGCGAGAATCATCGCGGGCAAGAGGAAGAAGAGTTCCACGCGCCGCACGATGAGCACGTAGGCCAGGCCCAGCTGGGCGATGTTGTGGCACGTCGCGCCGCAGACGCTCACTCCAACCACGCTCAACAGCTCCCGGCCAAAGTACTTGGCCGTCGCCATTGCCGCGACCGCCGTGATTCCTCCCCCCAAGGAGAGCAGGAAGGCAGGGTTGAACAGCGTGCCAACGACCAAGGCACCTACCACGACCCGGAGCACCGTCACCGCGGCAGCCTCTCGCGTGCCAAAGAGGTAGAGGGCGAGCAGTCCCGCCGTATTGGCAAGGCCCGGCTTCATCCACGGCAGCGGGCGCGGGATCAAGCTCTCGAACAGGAACAGGACAAGCCCGGTGGCGACAAGCAGGGCGCCGTAGACAATTCGCCTGTTGCCCAGCGTGTGCTTTGCAGCTCTATCCGATGATGACATCGTATCGGTTCTGACGACGGCCCTCAATTCTCACCACCACACGATTGGGCACGCAGGCAATGACCGAGCCGGCCTGGCTGATTTTTCCGGTGCGCACGCAGATGTGCAGATGGCAATCCGAGTAGCTCACCCAGGCGGCGCCGTTTTGGATCTCCACCACCGTACGCCCCACGGGCCCATGCGCCTCCAGATGGCGCGCCTCGCGCAAAGGGCCGCGATAGACCTCGCGGTTGTCGGCCTCCACCACCACCGTCTCGCCCAGGGGGCGCAGCCTTTCCACTGCGGCAAAGCTCCCTGCACTCAGGGCCAACAGAACTGCGATGAGCAGGCGGTCGGCGGGCGTAAGGAGCCGCCACTGCGCGTCACCAGCTTTGGCACGTGCCACCTTCACGCACCCTCCTCGCCGCGCCACTCCTCATCGTGGCAAAGGGATCGTTTCCAGGGCCCTGAGCTGTTCCTGGGCTTTCTTCTTATACTCGCGTGCGCCGCTGTGGTTCGGATTAATCTCCAAGACCTTGTTCCAGAGCTCGATGGCGGAGCGATAGTCCTCCTCCGCATACAGAGCCATGCCGCGATTGAAATACTCCTCCGCGAGGCTGGCCATCCTCTCCTGGCACTCTTTGACCCCTCTTCTCGCTGCAGCGTGTGAAGGGTCAGTCTCTACCACCTGGGTAAAAAGACGGAGGGCCTCAGGCAAGTTGCCTCTGGCCATTGCCTGTTGCGCCTGGTCGATGAGCTTCTGGACACCGAGCAGGTCGCCAACCTTCCTGCGCATGGCGAGCGCACCGGCATGGTCCGGCCTGTACGACAGGACTTTGCCGAATTCGCTGAGAGCCGCTGCATAGTCCTGCGCGTTAAAAAGGGCCATGCCGCGCGCGTAGGATTCATCGGCCAGGCGATTGATGGCCTGTTCACTCAATTGCAGCAAGCGCGAAGCCTCCTGATGCTGCGGATCCAGCTGCAGCACCTGACTGAGCAGGCGGCGCGCCTCCGCATAGTCCCCCCGGCGGTAGGCAGCAGTACCGCCTGCCAGGCGCGCGTTGATGTGCGATGCGACTCGCTCAGCGAGTCGCTTTACACCTGAGGCTGCAGACTGGTTGCTCGGATCCAGGCTCTGCGCCTGCCGATACTTGGTGTAGGCACGCAGGTACTCGTTGTAGCGCTCAGCCCGGATGGCATCCGCAAGGAGTGCCTCGACCTGCCTCTGTTGACGTCCCAGCTCCGCGGATACCTCCTGGAGCAACCGCTGCGCGCCGGCATGCTCTGGATCGTAAGCCAAGGCCTGTTCCAACTCCTGCTTGGCTTCTCTAATCTTGCCGTCGCTGAGCAAGGCATGGCCTTTCAGGTAGTGTTCCCGCGCCCGTTCGCGGTTGAGCGACTGCAATCTGTCCAGATAGGAACGCGCTCCCTGGTGGTCTTCCTGCACGAGCAGAATGGTTTGGAAAATGTCCCTGGCCTTGTCCAGGTCGTTTTTCTCGAAGCTCTCCACCCCGCTGGCGTAGAGCTGATCCACATAGACGTTCACGCGCGGCTTGATGGCCTGCACGTTGCGCAGGGCAACGGGATGCGTCGGATCCAGGCGCAGCACCTTGAGGTAAGTGACCGTGGCGTTGAGGAGCCATCCCTTGTCCTCCAAGCGCTGCGCCACCTGCAGGAGGGAGTCGATGGTATGGTCCTGTTGCTGGACCAGCCTGTGCAGGCTGTCGGCCAAGAGGATGGCACTTGGTTCGCTAAGACCGTAGGCCAAGGCGTTGCCCAAGTCGCGCGAAGCCTGGCGGAGGTTGCCGCTTTCCAAGGCTCGGGTGGCTTGCTCATAGGAACGCGCGGCAAGTGTCGGCGCATCCTCGCCGATGCCCACCGAAAAGGATGCAAACACGCGCTTCGCCCGCGTGGAATAGGCGATGGCGACATCGAGGTTTCGCCAGCGCACCGCAGCGCCAACTCCCCAGCTGAGCTCTTCGCAATATTGCACCCCAGTCCCGAGGCGAAGCATGCCGTACGGGGACCATTCGACGCCCAGATGGGTTGACTCGGCGCCGCGCTGGAAATGGTGCGCAAGGTGCAAAGCCGGGATGGCACCGCCAGGGTGAAATGCGGCTCCGATGCGCACCTGGTGGTCGATGTCGCTCAGCACCAAAGGGATGTTGTGCGCGGCCAGCGAGAAGGTGTACCTCCCCGCCAGAGCGCGGCTCAGTTTACGCGAACGCGCCGCAGAGGCCGCACCGCTCCCAGGCCGCCACACGACGCCTAAGCCGGCGGTGGGCCAGGACTCGGTCCCTTTGGTCAAGAGGCTCACGCTGGTGCCCAAGAAAAGGCTCTGTCCCAGGCGGCGAGCCCAACCGAGGGAGCCGAAATCGGAGGCCTCGTTTCCCGCTCCTGCCCGGCCGAGGCCGAAGCCGATTCCTGTGCGAGGTGGCCGGAACAACGAACCGCCGACGTACTCCACAACGAACTCCCCTGGCGTGGACAGGGTGAGTTTGGTTTCGGTGAGCTGCGCCAGAGCGGCCGGATTCCAAAAGAGGGCGGTGGCATCCAGCGGCTCGTTCACCAGAGAGCCGCCCAAGGCCTGTGCCCGGGGACCCGGCCGAAAGTCCAGCAGCTGGCGTTGCGCTCGCGCCTCAGGAGTTGTGGCAAAAAAGAGCAGGAGCCCCAGCACTGCTGCCAAAAGCGAAAGTGCGCCGTGATGCTTGGCCGGGAGATCAGAGGACGATGGCGCGATCATAGTCGATTTCAAAGACCTCAATGGGGTCCTTCTTGCCTTTCACCTGGAGGGGCGCCCACTTGGCCAGGGGGTAGCTGCCCGCCAGACTATGCACGAGATTCGCCGACGTGATGATCTGTCCCGGCCTGGCGAGGGCGCACAAACGGCTCGCCACATTCACCACGTCGCCAATCACCGTGTAATCCATCCTGTTGGCGGAGCCCATGTTTCCTACGACGGCCGGGCCATCGTTCAGGCCGATGCCCACCTCGAACACCACTTGGCCACTGCGCGCCCGCTTGCTGTTCAAGGTGCGGATGGCCCGCTGGATCTCTACGGCCGCACGAATGGCATTGTCCGCCATGTTCGGCCCCAAAAAGATGGCCATCACCTGGTCGCCCATGAACTTGTCCACAACCCCTCGGTTTCGCTCGATAATCTGCGCCTGCAGGTCAAGGTAAATGTTGATGAGGGCGACAACTTGCTCCGGCGGCAGAGCTGCAGTGATGGCGGAGAAATTGCGAATATCCGAGAAGAGCACGGTGCAGTGTCGCAGCTCTCCGCCTGTTTCCGGGGGATCCCCCATGGCTGCGCGTTTGCGGATCATGTCCACGGTGAGCTTGGAGACGAACTTTTGCATGTGCAGCCGTTCGCGCAGCTGGCGAATCATCCGGTTAAAGTCGGCAGCCAGTTGCCCCAACTCGTCTCGCCTGCGCCCGGGAACGACGACTTCCAGGTCGCCGCTACCCACGGCACGCGCCGCTCGGGAGAGCTGGCGGATCAGTGCCGTCATGCGCTCAGCAACCAAGTAGATGACTAGTGGGGAGAAAACAAAGACCGCCACCAGCGCGGCCAAGAGCGTATTGCGTGCGCGACGCACAGGTGCCCAAAGCTCTGCCTTGGAGAAGCCAATGACCGCCGCCCCCAGCAATATCCGTTGGGCCCTGTCGCCAGTGCGTCGCACGGCAAAGATGGGTTGAAAGTACTGATAGGTCGTATCGCCCACTTCCCGCCAGTGCAGCCCTTCCAGCCCGTTGAGGATAGCCACCTCTTCGCTGCTGAGCGTGCCGCCGCGCAGGCGGTAGTCGCTGTGTGCCACGATGCGCCCGTCGCGCGCCACCACTGCAGCGTACTGGAAGCCGTCGATCCCCAACTTCTTGAAGCGCAGCACGATGTCTTGAATTCTGTCCCGTGCAGTGCCTGCGCCTGCCGCCTCCAGCAGCATCTCCTCCCGCGTGTACTCGCTGAGGTTGCTGGCCAGCAGATTGCAGGTGTTCTGCAATCGTTGCAGCAGAATGGTGCGGCCGGTCTGGTAGAGCACCGCGCTGAGCACCACTACCGCCCCAAACACAATGCCGGATATGATCAGAGTCAGCTTCAGCTTGATGGGCATGGTGGCGACCCAGCCCAGGAGCGTTTCCAAGCGTTCGAGCGGGGAAATCCACCAACCAGCACGGCTCCTGCCTGCCCGGGCCTGTGCCGGGCGAGATGCATTGCCTCTGGGCTGCCTGCTCCCCGGGGTTTGTAGCTTGCGCCTCTGCACCGGTTTCGTCACCGCTTTCTTAGCGAACTATGATTTCTTCCACCTGGAAGTGGTCAAAACGGGCGGCGCGGTCCTTTTCCACCACCCGGTCCAGATAGTAGATGAGATAGACCAGGATAACTACCGCCAGCAGCATGATGATGATTAAGCGGCGGCGCACCTGGGTTTGCAGGACCGGCGACCTGCGAAAATGGATGCGGCGCCCGCCCTCCTCCGATTGCTCCTTCTTCGGCTCGTAGAAGAGCGGCTGGTAGGAAAATCGTCTCACCTCTGGACGCCTACCAAAAAGCATGGTCGTTCACCTCACTCCGTGCGCCGCCCCGTGCCTATCGAGGTGGTCAAGGGCCCATGCGACTGAACGTTGCCAGACGTTCGCAAACCAAGTCCTGCAGGCTATTGGCCAACGGGGTCGGCGCAGTATAGTTGTTGGCAATGATGGCAAAGGCCAGCTCCTCTTGATCGGCGGTGCGGACATAGCCTGAGAGGCTGCGCACGTGGCCGATGAAGCCGGTCTTGGCGCGCACGTTGTTCTCTGCTGCGGTGCCGCGCATGCGGCTGCGGATGGTCCCGTCCACACCTGCAATCGGCAGGGAGTCGTAGAAGAAAGTGCCGGTGGCGTGGCGGCGCATCCCGCGCAACAAGGCCACCACCGCCATGGGTGTGACCATATCCAGACGCGAGAGCCCAGATCCGTCCACCATGTTGATGACCTCCGGGTCAACGCCGAAACCGGTCACCACTTCTTTGACCACCTCCGCGCCATGGGCAGCGTCGCCGGTCCCCTTGCACTCGGCCCCCAACGTGCGAAGGAGCAATTCAGCATACAGGTTCTGGCTCACTTTGTTGATGGTCGTGACCAGTTCGCTCAAGGGCGGAGAGGTGTAGGTGGCCAGCACCCGGAAACAGGCGGGGTCTGGTGTGAACCCCGGCAGAGAGTCGATGTCAATGGCTCTTCCTTCCACTGCAATCCCCTGGTCGATCAAGGTCTGGCGGAAAACGTGTGCGGCAAAAAGGGTAGGGTTCTCCACCGAAAACCATTCCCTGATTTCGCCGGCATCGATGGCGATGCTGCCGCGGACCGTGACGCGATTGGTGCCCGGGGCGCGGTCGAACGTCACTCCTTCGGCGCGCCCTTTGGCCGCCGTTGTCACCAGGCAGTTCACCTGCACATAGTCGGTGGCTGGCTCCAGGCGGAACTGCACCGGCTTTCCCACGCTATCGCCGGGGGTGAAGATGATGTCCATGCAGTTGTCGTTGAACGACAGAGCACTGATCTGCGCGGCGTAGAAGTCTGACTGATAGTCCCACGACCAACCCCTGCCCAGGATCTCATCTGCGAAGTAGTTGTCGTCGCCGATGATGTCCCCACTTACCCTGCGAATTCTCTGCCGGCGCAGGCTGTCCGCCCAGGCTTGAAACACGGCAAGCATGTTGCCGCCGTGGTACCGCCCGGTGATGCTCGGGTCGCCGCTCCCTTTGATGAGCAGCGGGCCCTCCAGCACGCCCTCGCGCACGCTTCCCGTAGTCAAGAGTGCAGTGCGGTGGCGGAACTCCGGCGAGAGCTTGACCAGGGCAGCTGCAGTGGTGAAGAGCTTCATGTTGGAGGCAGGCATGAACTCTTTGCCCTCGTTGCGCAGGTAGAGGTACTCGCCGTTGCGCAACGATTGGATGGCCACGCCCCAGTGAGCGTTTGCGAAGGCGCGGTCGCTGAACAAATAGTCCAACTCCGTCCGCAGGTGGTCGACCGCATTGGTGGGTTTGGCCCGCTGCAACGATGGCGCACAGCCAATTGCCACCAACAGGAGCACAGCAGCCAAAAGGGGGGTCTTCCATCCAAAGCGCATGCGCATAGTCATCCTCCGGCAAGGTAAGCTCTTCACTGAGACGGTGCCCGTGGAGTAACGCCCAAACCGGGTCGCTCAGGCAAAAGGAGCGTGCCGTCGCGCAGTGTCACGCCTTCATACGGATCTTCGGCCAGGAGGAGATGGCCGTCCAAGTCCACATAGTCCACCAGTGACGCAAGATGCGCTGCCGCGGTGATGCCCACGGAGCTTTCGATCATGCAGCCCAGCATCACTTTGAGGCCGTGACGGCGCGCCAGGCGGATCATCTGGAGCGCCTCGCGCAGCCCACCGCACTTGCTCAACTTGATGTTGATGCCATCAAAGACGCCGGCCAGTCCAGGGATATCGGCGGCGACGCGGCTGCTTTCGTCGGCGATGAGGGGCAGAGTCACGCGTTCCCGCAACCAGCGCATGGCTGCCAAATTGCCGGCAGGGAGGGGTTGCTCCACAAGCTCTACGCCTTTGTCCTCAAGCCACCTGATGGTCGCCGCGGCCTGCTCCGGTGTCCACCCCTCGTTGGCATCCACGCGCAACGGTTTGTCGGTCAGTTGCCGCACCACCTCGACGATGGCATAGTCGTCGCGTGAGCCCAGCTTGACCTTGAGGATGCGGTACGGCTGGGCCTCGCGGACTTTGCGGCGGATCTCCTCAGGCGCAGCAATTCCCAAGGTGAAAGAGGTTGGCGGTATGGGCCCGGGCACGATACCCAGCACCTGGTAAAGGGGCTTGTCTTGCTGCTTGGCCCAAAGGTCAAGGAAGGCCATCTCTAAGGCGGCGCGCGCAGCGAGGCTCTCCACCGGGAGCCCCGGCAGGGCCGCCAGGGCTGCCTCAGGTGAGGGGTGCTCTTGCAGCACCACGGCGGCCCTCGCCACCTCGGCGATGCCGCGCTCCACCGACTCGCCGGAGCGCGGCGAGGGGGCGCCCTCGCCCACGCCGAGCAGACCGTCCCACTGGACCGTCACGTAAAAGTTTTCGCTCACATCTTCCGCGTGCCGCGCGATGCGGAATGTATGGCGCAGCGGCAAACGGACCGGGTACGCGGTGATTTTCATGCCGCTCCTGAGTTGAACCAACGCCTTATCAAGTTAGCCAAATGGGCCCAAATAATCAAGCGGTTTTTGCCCGCCTCGCGAACTACCCTGGAGTTGCGTGAACGGCAACGTCCATTGCCGGGCCGCTTTCAGCCCTTTTGACAATGATTGCCCTTCCCTGCGAGCTTACGCGCTCCCCTGGGCCTTCGCCGCACCACGAGGGTCAAATTCACCATTGATTGTATCGCCGATCTTCTGTACCTTTCTCCGGTCAGCAGAGGCAGCCATGCGTGGTGTGCTACCTTCACGCAAGCGCAAGAGGAGCTACAGTGGAAAATTCGTTTGATAGACTTGTTGCCATCATGGCGCAGTTGCGCGGGGAAAAGGGGTGTCCGTGGGATCGGCAGCAGACTCATCGTTCCCTCCGCCAATTCCTGCTCGAGGAGGCCTACGAGGTTCTGGAGGCCATTGACCAGGAGCGCTATGACGACCTCAAAGAAGAGCTGGGCGACCTGCTGCTGCAGGTGATATTCCACGCCCAGATTGCCGCCGAACAGGGGCGCTTCACCATCGAGGATGTCGTGCGGGGCATCAACGACAAGCTGGTGCGCCGGCATCCGCATGTGTTCGGCAATGCGGAAATCCGCACGGCAGAGGAGCAAACGGTGCACTGGGAGAATGCCAAGCAGGACGAGGGCAAAGAGTCGGTGGTGGACGGCGTGCCGCGCGAGCTTTCGGCGTTGCTGCGTGCCCATCGTGTGCAGAGCAAGGCCGCTACCATAGGCTTCGACTGGGAGAATGCCGAGCAGGTGTGGCCCAAGGTGGAAGAGGAGTTGGCCGAGCTGCGCCGCGCCTGCCAGCTTGGCGACCAGAAGAAGATCGAAGAAGAACTCGGCGACGTGCTCTTTTCGTTGGTCAATCTCTCGCGCTTCATCCGCGTCAACCCGGAGGACGCTCTGCGCGGCACCGTGGACAAGTTCGTGCGCCGCTTCAAGAAAGTAGAGCAAGAGCTCAAGGAGCGCGGTATCTGCCTCTGGGATGCGTCGTTGCAGGAGATGGACGAGGTCTGGGAGAGGGTCAAGCGCCAGGAAAGGTGATGGCCGGGAGATCCCCTCTGGGCAGAAGCCTTTGACTTCTTCCGGGTCTCAACGCTGCTTTTGCCCCGACAGCTCAGCAAATGCCTCTGCTAAGGTGGCGCAGGTGTTCTCCAAGGCGTCGGGCACCACTTTGGTGTGGCCGAGGATGGGCATGTAGTTGGTGTCCCCTACCCAGCGCGGGACCACGTGGCAGTGGAGGTGGTCCTCCACGCCAGCTCCAGCTGCCTTGCCAAGGTTGAAGCCGATATTGAAACCCTGCGGTTTCAGCGTCACGGTCAGGGCCCGGGTGCTTTGGGCAATTAGGGCCATCATTTCCCCTTGCTCCTCGGCAGTAAGCTCGGCCAGGTCCGCCACGTGGCGGTAGGGCACCACCATCAAGTGGCCGTTGTTGTAGGGGTAGTAGTTGAGGATGACGAAGCAGTGCGCGCCGCGATAGGGGATGAGGTTGCGGCGGTCATCGCTCTGGCGCGGCTTGGTGCAGAAGATGCAGCCACGCGGCTTGGTCGCCTTGATGTATTCCATCCGCCACGGTGCCCATAGCGTGTCCATATCCGAGCCTCCGGTGCAAAAGGAGGGGGCGAGGACTCTCTCCTCGCCCCCGCGCTGGGTATCTGTTCTTGCGCTGTTCCTACTTGGAGCGCTCTCGTTCTCGCTCGGCCTTCGCCTCTTCGACGACTCTTGCCTCCAGCTCCTTTGGCAGCGGCTCATAATGTGAAAAGGAGCGGGAATAGGTGGCACGACCTTGGGTGATGGAGCGCAAGGTGGAGGCGTACTTGTGCAGCTCCGTCAGTGGCACCTTAGCCCGCACGATCTGGTAGTGTCCTGCCGAGTCCATGCCCAGGATGCGCCCGCGCCGACTGGAGAGGTCGCCCATGACCTCGCCCATGTTCTCCTCGGGAACCTTCACCTCGATGTCGTAGATGGGCTCCAGGAGAATCGGCTTTGCGTTGAGAAAGGCCATCTTGAAGACCTCGCGGCCGGCAATCTGGAAGGCGATATCCTTGGAGTCCACCGGATGTTCCTTGCCATCGTAGACAATCGCCTTGACGTCCACGATCTTGTAGCCGGCCAACGCGCCCTCTTCCAGCACCTGGCGTACACCCTTTTCCACCGAGGGAATGAACACCGAGGAGATGGCGCCGCCCACCACTTGGTTCTCGAACTCAAACCCGGCGCCGCGCGGCAAAGGTTCCACCTTCATCCACACTTCCGCGAACTGGCCAGCCCCGCCAGTCTGTTTCTTGTGGCGGTACTTCTCATCGGCTTTGCCGGTGATGGTCTCGCGGTAGGGGATGCGTGGCTTCTGCACGTCCACGTCGACCCCGAATTTCTCCTTGAGCCGCTTGATAATCACGTCCAGGTGCAGCTCTCCTTGCCCGGAGAGGATGGTCTGCCGGAGCTCGGGGTTCACCTCCACGGTGAAGCTGGGGTCTTCATCGCGGAGCGCCTGCAGTCCGTTGGAAATCTTCTCCTCGTCGCCCTTGCTCTTCGGGACGATGGCCACCTCGGTGACCGGCGCCGGAAAGACGATGCCCGGCAGCAGCATGGGATCTTTCTTGGCAGTGAGACAGTCGCCTGTATGGGTATTGCGCAGCTTGACCAAGGCGCCGCAGTCGCCAGCCACCAGTGCGCCCACCTCTTTACGTGTCTTGCCGTTCATGGCGTAAATTTGGCCAATCTTTTCGGTGGAGCCATTGGTGGCGTTCAGCACCTCCTCGCCCATCTTCAGCGTCCCGGTGTAAACCCGTACCAGGGAGAGCTCCCCCAGGTGTGCCTCTGCCACGGTCTTGAACACCAAAGCAGCCAGTGGTGCTGCCGGGTCCACCGGTGGTGTGCACTCCTGACCAGTGCCCGGCACTGTTCCCCGCACCGGCGAGAGGTCGGCCGGAGACGGGCAGTAAGTGGCGAGAAAGTCCAGCAGGAGGTGCGTGCCGATGTTCTTGGTGGCGGCGCCGCACAGCACCGGGGCCAAGGCGCCTTTGAGGATGCCGGACTTTAGCCCCTTGGCAAACTCCTCTGCCGAGAGGGAGCCCTTCTCGAAGTAACTCTCCAGGATGGCGTCGTCGCACTCGGCCACCATTTCCACTAACTTTTCGCGCAGGCCATCAGCCTTGCTCTTCAGCTCCGCCGGGATCTCTGCGGTGGTATACTTGCCGCTGCCGTCGGTGCTGAACGTGACCAGCTTCATGTGCACCAAGTCGACGATCGTCCTGAACTCCACCCCTTCACCTACGGGGAATTGGAGCACCGTCACGTTGTGTCGGAACCTCTCCTGCAGGGCCGCCACTGTCTTTTCGAAATTGGCGTGCTCTTTGTCCTCCCGGTTCACAAAGAAAAGATGCGGTGTTCCCTGCTTGGTGATGACCTCCATGACGTTCTCGGTGCCGACGGCAATGCCCGATACGGCATCGACCAAGACTACGGCCAGGTCGGCCACCCGCAGGGCGCTCACTGCGTCGCCGAAGAAATCCGCATAGCCTGGGGCGTCGATGATGTTGACCTTGACGTCCTTCCAATGGCAGTGCATGAGTGAGGCGCTTATGGAGATCTTCCGCTCGATTTCGTCTGCCTGGTAGTCGGAGACTGTCGAGCCGTCTTCGACGGTGCCCATACGGGAGATCTCTCCTGCAGAGAAGAGGATGGCCTCAGCCAGCGAGGTCTTGCCTACGCCGCCATGGGCCACAAGAGCGATATTCCGCAGGTCTTTGCTGGTAATCTCTTTCACCCTTATCTCCTTGTTGCTGTGATAGGTCAGATGCGCGTCGGACTATCCGGCGCGCCGCTATTTGCCTTGACTGCTGCTTGCCGCCAACCGCAGCCTGAGTACCCGCCCCGTGGGGGTTTTGGGCAGGCTTTGATGAAACTGCACAGTCTTGGGCCGCTTGTAGACCTCCAGGTGCTCTGCGCAGAAGGCGATGAGCTCGTCGGCAGTAGCAGTGGCTCCTGGCTTCAGCGCCACGTGCAGTTTCACCTCCTGGCCCTGCACAGGGTCGGGCACGCCAACCGCAGCCGCTTCAGCCACGGCCGGATGCCCCAACGCCACCTGCTCGATTTCGTGGGGATAAATATGGAACCCACCTTTGCAGATGACCTCCTTCTTGCGGGCAATCACGTAGAAGTAATGATCGGCATCCGCCATGCCGATGTCGCCCGTGTGCAGCCACCCCGCTTTCAGCGTCCTGGCGGTCTCTTCCGGACGGTTCAGGTAGCTCTTCATCACATTCGGCCCTCTCACCACGATCTCGCCATGCTCGCCCGGGCGCAGAGGCCTGTTGTCACTGTCGACGATGTTGAGCTCCACGCCCAACATGGGTAGCCCCACCGAGCCAGGTTTCCGCTCGCGATCCAAGCGATTGCTGGTGACGATGCCGGCTGCTTCGGTTAACCCGTAGCCCGCAAGGACCAAGGTTTGGGCGAAACGTTCCTCGAATTGCTGCCGAAGCTCCTCGGACAGGGGTGAGCCCGAGGTAAGGCAGTACTTCAGCGACGACAGGTCGTCCGTCTGCTGGGCAGTGGCCAGCAAGGCCTGGAGCATGCCCGGCGCTGCGGCCATGCAGGTGACCTGGTTGTGAGCGATGGAGTTGAGGATCTCGCGGGGCCGGAAGCGATGGTGAATGACAAGCTGCGCGCCCGCATCAATGGTGGCATTCATCGCCGCCGTCTGGGCGAACGGGTGGTAGAGCGGCAGCACGGCCATAATCCGGTCTTTCGGCGAAAAGAGCAGCATGGTGCGGCACATGTTGGCTGCCGAGACCAGGTTGGCGTGGGTCAGTTCCACACCTAAGGGCGGACCCGTGGTCCCGGCCGTGTAGATGATAGCCGCAGTGTCTTCTTCCTGCACCTGGGCCGGCTTCTCGTCAGCCGAAGATTGGGCGATCAAGTGCGTCAGGCTCTGCGCGTCGGCCGGTATGCGCTCACCGAGGAAAACCAGCCGCACGGGTTGCGGGAGGGAAGAGGTCGCCGCAAGCACCGTGTTTTTGAATCCACCCCAGGCAATCACCACCTGCGCTCCGCTGTCGACCAGCACCTGGTGGAGCTCCTCGCGCCCCAAAAGTATGTTCAGTGGCACCACTACCGCGCCCGCCCAGAGCGCCCCGAAGTAACTGATGACAAAGTGGGGCAAATTGGGCAGCAGCAAAGCCACGCGCGAACCCGGTTGCACGCCCAGCCCCTTGAGCCCCTTTGCTAAGCGCCGGACTGCCTCCTCGAGGCGCCCGTACTCGATGCGGTGCTCATTGAAGACTATGGCCGTGGCCTCTGTCTGTCTTTGCGCAGTGTTCTGAAAAAGACCGGTCAGTGTCGGCACAGTACCTCCAGACCATCGCAGAGGAGCACTGTGAGGCTCTCTGTTGTCAACGTCCTGCCTGTTGGCGCGGATGCCTCCCATGCGGGCACGCCGCCCCGCGCAAGGCTCCTTAGTATAAAACAAAACAGGCAAATAGTCAAGGGGAAAATCGCCGCTGCCTGCGACTCTGGCTGCGCGGGCCACTGGCTGCTCCAGGCGCGAGTTTCTGCGGGCGCACCATGTTGGTCACGACGTGCCCAGGAAGTGAACAGAGCAAGGGCCCGGGCACTCGTGGCTGGCGGGTGTCTTAGATTTGCACATCCTAAGACCTGAACAACGAAAAAATTACAAATCGTTCACCGGGGCCGGAAATTCCTCTTGACTTTGTGCTGAGAAGCCATATATTTGGGTCGTGAAAATCGATATGTGGGTCACGAGGGCGTCCGGAGGTCAACATTTAGTGGGAGGTCGCGGGAAGAGCCAAGGCCACACAGACAGAGGTTAAGCCCGCAGATACCGAGCCAAGAATAGGGCGCGGTTCAATGCAGCAACTGTGCGGATGGGAGGTGGTTGTAGAGTGGGACGACATCTTCGGCGTACGCATTGAACCGCGCTTTTCTTTTCCTTCGCAGCCAGTACCACTTTTCCCGGCCGCGGTAGCCAGCCAGAATAACCAGCCGTGCCCGTAGTCTCCCGTTGCAGTCGTCTCGAAACTTTCGCTGCTCCGCGGGGGCGCTGCTTTCGCGCCTGGCCGCAAGACCGCCGCACCGCCCGTTTGTTATTCCCGTGGGCATAGAGTGTCTATCTGCTCGGCACGCTCATGGGACTACTTACCCTCCCGACCTTTCGAAGTTCTCTCCGCTTAGACAGTCCAAAGGGCACCCGCCGGGGGCAGGCTCTGTTTCGCCCGCTCTTGGTTGAGGGGCAGCTTCAGTTTTTGTTTGATTTTGACGGCAAAATGCGCTATATTGCCAGGCAAGCTGAGGCAAGGATTCAATAGTGGCGATATTGCAAGACATTACACTGGGGCGGTACTACCCGGCCGACTCGGTGGTGCACCGGCTGGACCCTCGTACCAAGTTGGTGGCGAGCGTCTTGTTGATGACCGGTCTGCTGCTGACAGACGCTCTGGCCGTGACCGCCATCTGGGGCGTCCTCACCTTTGCGGTCGTCCTGGCGGGGCGTTTGCCATTGCCGCTGGTGCTGCGCAACCTGCGCGCGTTTGTCTGGCTGTTCGTGCTCACGATGGTGGTCCATTCGCTCTTCACTGCGGGAAGCGTTTGGACAAGGCTCCCGGTGGTAGGGTGGACGGTGACCAGGGAAGGGGTGCGGAACGGCTTGCTGTACTCCTTTCGGCTTGCGGTGTTGGTGGTGATGGCCGCGCTTCTGACTCTTACCACCTCGCCCATTGAGATTACCGACGGCTTGGACAGGCTCATGCGACCGTTGCGGCGGGTCGGGGTGCCGGTGCACGAGTTGGCCATGATGATGTCGTTGGCCCTGCGCTTTGTGCCCACCCTGCTGGAGGAGGCTGATCGCCTGCAGAAGGCGCAGGTGTCGCGAGGGGCGAGTTTCGAGGGGCATTTGGTGCAGCGGGCGCAAAGCGTGCTGCCGCTCATCGTGCCCCTTTTCGTCTCTTCGTTTCGCAGGGCGGACGAGCTGGCCCTGGCCATGGACGCACGTTGCTATCGCGGCGGGGAGGGACGCACCTGCTACCGGTTGCTCCGCTTGCGGCCTATCGACTATGTGACCATGGCCGTGAGTGCGGCGCTGGTGGCCATCGCCGCGATTTTGTAGGGCGCAGATGACGCGGAACCTGAAGCTTGTCTTGGAATACGACGGCACCGACTTTTGTGGCTGGCAGCGGCAGCCAGGGGTGCGCACCGTGCAAGGGGAGCTGGAGCGAGTGCTTGAGCAGCTCCTGCAGCATCCGGTGAATGTGACCGCCGCCGGGCGAACAGACGTGGGTGTGCATGCGCAAGGGCAGGTGGTGAACTTTTTTACCGAGCGCCATATGCAGACAACTCGTCTGCTGCGCGGGCTCAACGCGCTCTTGCCACCGGATGTCCGCGCGCTGGAGGTAGAAGAGGTGCCGGCTGGCTTTCACGCGCGTTGCAGCGCACTGGCGCGCGTCTACCGTTACCGCATAGCCACTAGGCCGCGCGCCATCGGCAGGCAGCATGTCTGGCACTACCCGCGGCCCCTGGACTTGCAACTCATGCGCCGCGCATTGCAGCCCTTGCTGGGCGAACACGACTTTCGCTCCTTTTGCCGCGCAGAGGCCGAACTGCCCCACTACCGGTGTTGCATTGAAGAGGCGAGCTGGTCAGAGTGCCAGGACGAGCTGTGGTTGGACATTAGGGCAAACCGCTTTTTGCACGGCATGGTGCGCACCATCGTCGGCACGCTGGTGGAGGTTGGCCGGGGCAAGATTTCGGCGGAAAGCGTGGAGAAGATGTTGCAGGCGCGAAATCGTCGTGCGGCAGGGCCTACCGCGCCCGCGCAAGGGTTATGCCTCCTGCGCGTGGTCTACCCCGCGGACCTGACAGAGGAGGTTCTTGGTGAGGCACTCAACGGAACGGAGGAATCATGAAGCTATTCATCGACACGGCCAATGTCGCAGAAATCAAAGAGGCAGCCAGCCTCGGCATCTTGGATGGTGTGACCACCAACCCCACGCTCTTGGCGAAGGAAAAAGGGGACCCGAGGGAAATCTTGGCGCAGATTTGCGCCATCGTCAATGGGCCCATCAGCGCCGAGGTGGTAAGTCTGGATGCCGAGGGCATTGTCCGGGAAGGACGCGAGTTGGCGGCCATTCACGACAACATCTACGTGAAGATCCCGGCCACCACCGAGGGGCTGAAAGCGATCCGTCGTCTGCGCGCAGAGGGTATTCACACCAATGCCACCTTGGTGTTTAGCCCCATGCAGGCGCTCCTGGTGGCGAAGGCTGGCACTAACCTGGTCTCGCCCTTTGTCGGACGCCTGGACGACGTCAGTCACGTCGGCATGGACCTCATAAGCGACATCCTGACCATCTACGAGAACTATGGCTTTGATACCGAAGTGGTGGTGGCCAGCATCCGCCACCCGCTGCACGTGGTGGAGGCGGCCCTCATGGGAGCCCACGCGGCCACGGTGCCTTTCAAAGTCATCGAGCAGCTCATGAAGCATCCCTTGACCGACATCGGCATCGAGAGGTTCCTGCAGGACTGGGCCAAGGTGAAGAAGCAGTAGGGGGTGGTGCCCGCGCGGATGCGGTGAGAAGCCAGAAGGTGATGAAGAGGCAGCCCATGGCCGTCCCGGAACTCCACGACCTGACAGAATTCTTCAAGCTTTCGGCGGTATTGAACTATCGGCTCACTGCTCGTGGGCCGAACTGGAACGCCGTGCTGCGCACCATTCTCGGCAAGAAGCAGATGGATCCGGGCGCACGCGACGTTCTGCGTGCATTGCTGGATGCTCTGTACCGCATGTACGGCCAACAGCGGCGCCACCTCGGCTCACCGATGATCATCCATCCTCTGCGCGCGGCGGCAATGCTGGCGCGCGTCCTGGAAAGGCCGAACGTGTTGGATTTGAGCACCGTGCTCCTGCACGACCGATTCGAGGACGTGAGCCCCGAACAGTTCGCCGCGGCCGAATGGGCGGAGTTGGACCGCAAGTTCCAGGATCTCATCGGCTTGCTGCCTGAGGTGGAGCGGTGGTTCCTCATGGAACGGCTCCACTGGCTGACCAGGAGGCCCTCGGAGAGCTACTACCAGTACGTGGGACGGACGCTCACCGAGGCGGCAGCCACCCCGGAGGTCATCCGCATCAAGTTGGTGGACCGCCTGGACAACACCTTGGACATGCGCATCGACGTGGACGACCCCCTGGAGGAGGTCGACTTTTTCGAGACGGTGTTCCAGCTCCTTTTTGCCAACTACTACCGCGGCTACCACCCCGAAGAACCTCACCCGCCTCCCTCGGCTCTCAACGGTGCGCAACGTCTCTATCAGCTGTTCAAGAACACGGTGCTCATGTCCATTCTGCGGCAACGGGGCATGTGCCGGGACGATGAGCCGGCCCGCCAGTTGTTCGAAAACCTTGCCCACGCCAGCATGAAGGAGGCGCAGCGCATCATCCTCCACATCATCGCCTACCACCAGACTTCGGTACCGGAGGTGCGCAGGCTGATGATGGAGACGATGGACTATGTGCAGCATGGCGGGATCGATGCGGTGACGCTTCCCATGCCCGGTTCGCGGCCGGATGGGCTGTTCATGTCGCGTTTCGGCGATTCTGACCGGCGCCCTCTCGATGAGAAGCTCAGGGACCTCTACCAGGACAAGCCGCTGATGATCGAGGCGGCATTGGCCTTTATCGTCATCTTCCTCAGCTTTCTTGATGACCCGGAGTACTATGCGCGGCATCAACGAGCAAGGTATCCATCCTCAAAGGCCAACCGAGGGGCAGGGATAGACTCTGGCGCGCGTTGGCTGTGCAAGGGCTTGCGCGTAGGGGTGGCGCCGTCGGTTGCCACCACAGCGGTGCTTGGCCAGTCGGGCGTAACCGGGCAGTGAGCATGAAGCTGACCGTCTGGACTGGAGTGGAGGCCCTATGACAGCTCAGGCGCAGATGGTGGCGGTCTTTGTCGTCTATCTGGTGTTTCTCATGGGGTGGGGGCTGTACCAGGGGCGGAAGGTGAAGACGGGGCTGGACTTTACCATTGGCGGGCGGCGTCTTCCAGGATGGGTGGCTGCCCTTTCGGAGCGGGCCACGGGCGAATCTTCCTGGGCGCTGCTTGGCCTGCCGGGCTTTGCTTACGCGCAGGGGTTGACGAGCATCTGGACGGCCGTGGGCTGCGTTGCCGGCATCGTCGTGGCGTGGATGGCGCTGTCCTGGCGCCTGCGCGCTGAGGCAGAAACCTACCAGGCACGCACCTTTGCCGACTACTTAGCGCGTCGCCACGGCACCTTGCAGGGGGGCATCAGGGCGGTGGCAAGTCTCACAATCGTGTTCTTTTTCTTCTTCTACGTGGGCGCGCAATTCCTGGGCGGTGGCAAGGTGCTCTACACGCTTTTTCATCTCGATCCACGCTGGGGGATGCTGGTGACGGCGCTCATCATCACCCCCTATTGCGTGTACGGAGGTTTCCGTAGCGTGGTCTACACCGATGTTGTCCAGGCGCTCCTGATGATTGGCACTTTGGTCATTGGTCCGGTGGTGGGCATTGTTGCTATCTCTGGAAGGCCAGGGGCTTTTGCCTCGAGCATACCGGCTTCCCTCAGCGAGGCGGGTGCGGGATTTGGCTCCCTGACTGGTGCCGCAGGTGGTTTTGCCGCCGGGGTGGCAATCATGGGCGGCCTGTCGTGGTTCTTCGGCTACCTTGGCGGGATGCCCCAGCTTAGCCTCCGCTTCATGGCCATTCGTGACGCCGAGCAGGCTCGTCGCGCAAGGTGGGTGGGGCTGGTCTGGACGCTGCTCGCGTATGCCGGGGCCCTCAGCCTTGGCTGGGTTGGCCTGGCGCTCTTTGGGCCCAAGGGTCTGGCCGACCCGGAGTATGTGATGCCGGCGGTGTTGCGCACCATTCTGCCGGCACCGCTGGCCGCGCTGCTGACGGTCGGGGCAGTGGCGGCAATGATTTCCACTGCAGACTCTTTGCTGGTTGTCGCTTCCACCGAGCTGTCGGAAAACCTCTTGGGGCCTCTGTCCGGAAGGAGCCAAGCGGGCGAGGCAGGGTCGCTTCGCCAGGCGCGGCTGGTGACCGGCTGCTTGGCGGCTATTGCGCTGGTGGTGACCTACCTGACGCCCAGCACCCTCATCTACGACCTGGTGGGCTATGTCTGGGCCGGAGTCGGCGGCACTTTCTCGGTGGTGGTCCTGGCTACTTTGCTGAGCAAGCGCTTCCATGCACGGGCAGCGCTCATCACTATCGTGGCCGGGTTGGTGTTCACCGTGGTCTGGGTGCGTACCGGCATGGAGGAGCTCATCACGTCGCGGGTCATGACCTTCGCCGTCGCCGCCACGGTGGCGGCGACGGCTTCCCTCCTTGTGCCGCCGGCAACGGCTGCTCAGAGAGTGGCGTGAGCAGTTCCACCGCAGGTGTGGCGATGTCGGCCCTGCCCTTTGTACGCCACGCAGGCGAGGCGAAGCCTGCCCGAAGACCGGAGTGAATATGCCATCTGTGGATCCTCTTTCTTCGACAATTAGACTCTATCGCGGGAAGCCGACGCTCTTCATCAACGACAAGCCCCAGCCGCCGCTTCTCTACGCGCTGACCGACGTGCCGGGCGGGCGCTGGAGTTGGGAGGAGGTGCCGCAGCACAACCTGAGGCTGATGGCGGAGTTGGGCTTCCGCCTGTTCCAGGTGGACCTCTTCTTGGAGCACCTGTGGTTCGAGGACGGGCGCTTTGACCTGCACTCGGCACAGCGGCAGATTAGGGGCGTGCTCGACGCCTGCCCCGAGGCGGCGGTGTTCATTCGCCTGCACGTGAACGCACCCCGCTGGTGGAGCAAGGCTCATCCGGAAGAGTGGACGCAGTATGCCGATGTGCCCGTCACGATCGAGGACGAGGCTGGCTTCCACCGCATCATCGAGTACGACAACAGTCCGGTCAATCGCGTGAGTCTGGCATCGCAGAGATGGCGGCAGGAAGCCAGCGAGAAAGTAGTTCGGTTTTGCGAAGAGCTGGCTGCCACTGACGAAGGCAACGCCTTAGCCGGGCTGCACATGGCCTGCGGCGTGTACGGCGAATGGCACTACTGGGGTTTCTTCCGGAATGAGCCAGACACCGGTCCTGCCATGACTCGGCACTTTCGCGCCTGGTTAAAGGGGAGATATGGCACCGACCAGGCCCTGCGGGCAGCATGGCGTGACAGGCGGGTCAGCCTGGAATCTGCTCAGGTGCCTGGGTACCAGGTGCGCGCGCAGACCAGAGCGGGCCTCTTCCGGTCGCCCGCTGAGGAACGATGGGTCATCGACTACTACCGCTGCCAGCAGGAACTGGTGGCTGACACGATTGTCCATTTCTGTCGTTTGGCCAAGGAGCGTTGGCCACGCCCGTTGGTCACCGGCACCTTCTACGGCTATCTATTCCCGATGTTCGGCCGCCAGGCAGCGGGCGGTCATCTGGAGCTTGGGCAACTGCTGACCTCGCCCTGGGTGGACTATTTAAGCGGGCCGCAGTGCTATTTCCCATGCTCTACCGAGCCGGGGGGCGCCTATCGCTCGCGCAGCCTACTGGAAAGCTGCCGCCTGCACGGCAAGTTGTGGCTAGACGAAATGGACCAGAAGCCCGACCTCATGTGGGGTCCGCTGGCGCCCGGGTATCGGGGCTCGGGCGAGACGAGCGTCGCGCGGCTGCGGCGCAACTTGGCTGCTACTCTCACGCGGGGACATGGCCTTTGGCTTTATGATTTTGGGGTGGGGTTCGCCAATGCCGGCTGGTGGGACCACCCGCTCCTGGCCGAGGAGCTGAGGAGGCTGCTGGCGCTCTTTGTGTCGCGTCTTGAGGAAGACTTTGACAGCGATGCCGATGTGCTGGTGGTCTATGACACCGAGGCCTTTTACTACCTTGCCACCACTCCGCAGGCCGACCCGGTCAGCCAGGCCCTCATGGACGAGACGACGTTGGCCATCTACCTCAGTGGTGCAGTGTGTGATCAGATTCATCGCGCGGACCTGCGCCGGGTGGACTTGGGCAAGTATCGCGTGGTGGTCTTTGCCAACCTGTTTATGCTGGACAAAGGCCAGCGCGAGTTCATCAACGAGCGCGTGGCGAAGGATGGCCGCCAGCTGGTCTTCTTCTACGCGCCAGGCTATTGCGACGGCAGCACGCTCAGCGTTGCCCACATGAGCGAGGTGACGGGAATAGCTCTGCGCGAAACCGACGCCAAACCGGAACTGATTGTCGTCCATCCCGGCTGGCCGGCAGAGCGCCTGCGCCTGGGCGGGGAGTCGCTGCGGCCGCTTTTCGTTGCCGACGACCGCGGGGCGCAGACGGTGGGGGTGATGGCCGACAGTCTGGAGCCTGCTTTCGCGCGCAAACAGGGAGCGGAAAGTGTGCGTTGGTACTGTGCGCTGCCCATCACGAGCGCATCGCTGATGAGGAGGCTGCTGGCGGAGGCAGGCGCCCACATCTACGGCGGGGGTGGCGACGTGTTCTACGCCGGCCATGGGCTGTTGTGCGTGCACAGCAAAGAAGGGGGGAGGCGGGCAGTGTGCCTGAAAGATGGCACGGCGCTCACCGTCGATTTGCCTAGCGGCGGAACTGCGATCCTTGATGCCCGCACGGGCGCGCTGCTCATGGCGTAGCCCGGTGCGCAGGGGGAAGGAGTTTATTGGCAGATAAGGAGGCATGATGGACGCATACGAGGCGATAGTGACCAGACGGAGTGTGCGCGCCTTTACTTCCCTTCCGGTTTCCCCTGAACTGGTCAGAAAGCTGTTGGTTGCGGCCATGTCTGCCCCCTCTGCTGGCAACCAGCAGCCTTGGCACTTTGTCGTCGTGCGGGCGCGGGGCACGCTCGAGGCGCTTGCCGAGCTCTTGCCGCATGGCAAGATGCTCGTCCATGCGCCACTGGCGGTCGTCGTCTGTGCAGACCTCCGCCTTGAGGTACACCCCGGCTACTGGGTGCAGGACTGCTCTGCGGCCACAGAGAATTTGCTCCTGGCCGCTCACGCCTTAGGACTTGGTGGCGTGTGGGTTGGCGTCTACCCGCGCGCAGAGCGCGTGGCTGGGGTGCGGGAGCTGTTCGGCTTGCCCGACGAGGTCGCCCCCTTGTGCATCGTCGCCCTCGGCTACCCGGCCGAGCCGATTGGCGGCAAAGAGAGGTACAAAGAAGGGCGTGTCCATTACGAGCGCTGGTAGAGCAGTTTGCGGGAAATCACATGCCGCGCTTCCGCCCAGATTGTGGCGCAAGAAGATGATTGAAAGTTATGAGAAGTTTTGCTATCTTTAAAAGCCCTTTGCGGCAGAAAGGCGTGATGCCAGGTCCGGCCGGGAATACGGCTGTGGAGAACTTCTGCTGTTCCAGCGGCCAGTCACAGAGCTGATAAAAGCGCGTCGCTCCTGTCGCACCTTTGCCGAGCGCGGCATAGAGCACGAGGCGCGCGAGGCTCTGGCACGCTATCTCCAGCAGCCGCTCCCGGGGCCATTCGGCAGCTCAGTGCGCCTTGGCCTGCTGGAACTTGGCGAAGCCCAGGGGCTTGGGGCGCGACTTGGCACCTATGGCGTGATTCGAGGGGCACGCAGCTTTCTGGCCGGCGCGGTGCGGCGCAGTGTCATGGACCTGGAAGATTTTGGGTTTGTCTTCGAAGCGGCCGTGCTCCAAGCCACGGAATTGGGCTTGGGGACCTGCTGGCTGGGTGGCACCTTTAGACGGAGCTCATTTGCCACGGCGCTGCGCCTGGCTGAGGACGAGCTGCTCCCGGCGCTGAGCCCGGTTGGTTACCCGGCTGGGCGGCGCAATGTGCTCGATGTGACCTTCAGGGCTGTGGCCAGGTCGGCGACGCGCAAGGCGTGGCATGAACTCTTCTTCGCAGGCTCGTTCGCGCAGCCCTTGACGCCCGAAGAAGCAGGGCCCTACGCGACCCCTCTGGAGATGGTGCGCTTGGCGCCTTCGGCTTCCAATCGTCAGCCGTGGCGTGTTGTGTGGGACCAGGAGCAGGGCGCGTTTCACTTCTTTTTGCAGCGGAGTCGTGGCTATCGAGTGCCGGGAGCGGTCGACTTGCAGCGGGTGGACATGGGCATTGCCATTTGCCATTTCACCCTCGCTGCGCAAGAGATGGGGCTGCGCGGTAGGTGGCAGCAGCTCTCCGCTGCACCACTGGTGCACGAGGCGCTGCGGTATGTGGCTTCCTGGTGCGTCGCGGACGCGGTGCCCTGTAGCTCGGAAATCGTGCGATGACAGGACAGGGACAAGAGGCCAGTGCCTGGCGGCGGCTGACCACGCCAGCCGGGGTCACCTGGCTGGGCCTGGGCATCAATTGCTTCTTCTCGGCCGCCAAGATTGTGGCGGGACTGTTGTTCAGCAGTCAGGCCATCTTGGCCGACGGGTTGCACAGCATCTCGGACATGGCCACTGACGTGGCCGTGCTGGCCGGTCTCAGAGTTTCCAGCAAACCGGCCGACGAGGCGCACAATTACGGCCACCGGCGCGCGACCACCTTGGTGACCCTGTTTGTGGGCGCAGCGCTTCTGCTGGCCGCGGGGTGGATCGGCTACACGGCCGTGGTCACTATGCGCGAGGAGCACAGCGCAGTGGAGGGGTTAATCCCCTTCATCATCGCCGCGGCGTCGGTGCCGGTTAAAGAGCTGCTCTATCAGGTCACCAGGCGCGTGGGGATAAGGGTCTCCGACAGCTCGCTGGTGGCCAACGCCTGGCATCATCGCAGCGACGCCTGGGCATCGGCAACCGCCGCTCTGGGCCTCGCGGTGGTGACCTTTGGGGGGCCGCGCTGGGCATTTGTCGACCACGTGACGGCGCTGGTGCTTGTGGCATTCCTAATCGTGATGGCCGCGAAAATCATCTGGACCAGCGGCAGCGACTTGATGGACCGCGCACCCGACGACGTGACGCTCGCCAGCATCAGAAGGGCCGTTGCCCAGACAGCGGGGGTGCGCAGCTTCCATGGCATTCGCGCCCGGCGCGTCGGCGACATGGTGGAGATGGATGTCCACGTGCAGGTGGACCCGCAGCTCACGGTCAGCCAGGGGCACGACATCGCTCGCTCCGTGCGCCAGCGTGTCGTGCAGCAGAACCCTCAGGTCAGTCAGGTCATCGTGCACGTAGAACCATCACCAGAACGTCCAGAGGAGCAGACTTGAGGATAGTCTTGCAGAGGAGGGCATACCATGGACAGGCTCTTGGTGAGGCTCATGGCAAGTGCGATGGTGGGGATCATGGCAACGGTGCTCGCCGCTGAACAGGGGGGCACGGCAATCAAGCTCCCGGCGCCGCAAACCGAGGGAGGCATGCCGCTCATGGCAGCGCTCAAGGCGCGGTGCAGTACCCGCGCTTTCAGCAGCAAGCCGCTCCCCTTGCAGGTGCTGTCCAACTTGCTATGGGCGGCCTGTGGGGTGAATCGTCCAGAGTCCGGCAAGCGGACGGCACCAACGGCACGCAACATGCAGGAGATAGACGTCTACGTGGCGCTGGCCGAGGGGCTGTACCTGTACAATGCCAAGGAGCACGTCCTGGAGCCCGTGTTGATGCAGGACTTGCGGGCTGCCACCGGACGACAGGCGTTTGTTGCGGAGGCGCCGGTCAACCTCATCTTCGTCTCGGACTATGACAAGATGGGAAACATCCCCACCGAGGCGAAGGACTTTTACTCTGCCACAGACACTGGCTACATCAGCCAAAACGTCTACCTTTTCTGCGCTTCGGAGGGGCTTGCCACGGTGGTGCGCAACATGGTGGACAAGCCGGCGTTGGCAGAGAAGATGGGACTCAGGCCCACGCAAAAGGTGATTTTGGCGCAGACGGTGGGGTACCCGAAAGAGTAAAGGGTTCTGGGTTCTGCCCAACCAGAAGGAGAAGGCAACCATGGGCAGGTTGGCGCGTGGTGTCGTAATCTTTGTGGCCGGCTTTGCGGCCGCCACGGTGCTGGTCTCACATTGTGGGCAGGAGCGCTCCACCAGCAGCTCTGCGCCCTCTTTGGAGGTGGCGCACACAGCAGCGCAGGTGACCAGCGAGGTCGACTCGGCGGCGCTGCGCCGCCAATGGCAAATCACTGCCTCCCGCGAGAACGCCATCACCAAGGCAGTGGCAAAGGCCAGCCCTGCGGTGGTCGGCATCAACGTCATTCAGGTGCGGGAGTACCAGCGCGGGGGCCTGTTCATGGACGACCCCTTCTGGGACTTTTTCTATCCGCGCCGCTACCGGGAGCGGGTGCAGAGCCTCGGTTCGGGCTTTATCATCTCGCCGGACGGCTACATCGTCACCAATGAGCACGTGGTGCACAATGCCGTGGAAATCGTCGTCACCCTTTGGGGCGGCAAGCAGTACAAGGCACAGGTGGTGGGCAGCGATTTCGTCACCGACATCGCTCTGCTGAAGATCGATGGCAAGGACCTGCCCACGGTGACCTTGGGCGATTCCGATGACGTCATCCGCGGCGAGTGGGTGATTGCTTTGGGGAATCCGTTCGGCCTTTTCAACATCAACTCCGAGCCGAGTGTGAACGTTGGGGTCGTCTCCAACGTCAACATGGACTTTGGCGAGCAGAATGGCCGGGTGTACCAGGACATGATCCAGACCGACGCACAAATCAACGGCGGCAACAGCGGCGGGCCCTTGCTGAACAGCCTGGGCGAGGTGATCGGCATGAACACTTGGATCATCTCCGGCAGCCGGGACATGAGTGGCAACATCGGCATCGGCTTTGCCATCCCGGTCAACACCATCAAGAGGATCGTGCGCGAGCTGCGCGACAAGGGGCGCGTGGAGCGCGAGTTCTGGACGGGCCTTGAGGTGGACGAGATGAGCCACATGGTGGCCTTTGCGTTGGGTCTCGGCGCGCGCCGCGGCGTGGTGGTGACCGACGTGGCCAACAACAGCCCAGGCGAGCGCGCCGGCCTCAAGCCAGGAGATGTCATCCTGGAGGTGAATGGCAAGGCGGTGCGCACCCCAGACCAGATCATGTCGTTGATCAGCGAACAGGACTTGCGCCCCGGTGACAAGCTGCGCCTCAAAGTCTACCGCCAAGGCCGGACTTTTGATGCCGAGGTGAGGCTTGAGCGGCCGCCGCGCTGACAGGGAGGCGTGAATGATTGCCCGCTACACCCGCCCGCGCATGGGCGCCATCTGGAGCGATGAACACCGCTTCGCCACCTGGCTGGAAGTGGAGACGGTCGTCTGCGAGGTCATGGCCGAGTTGGGTCAGATTCCACTTGCTGCCGCACAGGCCATTCGCAGCAAAGGGCGGTTCGACGTGGCCCGCATCAGCGAGATCGAGCAGACCGTCAAGCACGACGTGATAGCCTTCCTGACGAACGTCCACGAGTATGTCGGCGAGGAGGCTCGCTACCTCCACCTGGGCCTCACCTCCTCGGACCTTCTGGATACCTCCCTGGCGCTGCTCCTGCGCGAGGCCGGCAAGCTGCTTCTGGAGGACCTTGCCGCTTTGCGGGCAGCAGTGCGCAAGCGGGCGCTGGAATTCAAGCACACCCCATGCATCGGCCGGACCCATGGGGTCCATGCCGAGCCCATCACCTTCGGGCTCAAACTGGCCGTGTGGTACGACGAGCTTGGCCGGGCGCAGTTCCGCCTGGAACGCGCGGTTGAGGCCGTGTCGGTGGGCAAGATCTCCGGAGCGGTGGGTACCTTCGGCTACCTTGACCCGCGGGTCGAGGAGTTGGTCTGCGCACGGCTGGGTCTTCGCCCTGCCCCGGTGTCCACGCAAATCGTCCAGCGCGACGTGCATGCTGAGTATCTCTGCACCTTGGCCCTCATCGCCTCGTCGCTGGAAAAGTTCGCCGTGGAAGTGCGCAACCTGCAGCGCACGGAGATCCTGGAGGCCGAGGAATACTTCTCCCCGGGTCAAAAGGGCTCTTCCGCGATGCCTCATAAACGGAACCCCATCACCTGCGAGCGCATTGCCGGCATGGCGCGCATCGTGCGCGGCAACGCATTGGCTGCCCTGGACAATATGCCGCTTTGGCACGAGCGCGACATCAGCCATTCCAGTGTCGAGCGCGTCATCGTTCCCGACAGTACGATCATTCTGGACTACATGCTCGCCACCTTCACGGACGTGGTGGAGCGCTTGCTGGTCTATCCGGAAAACATGTTGGCCAATTTGCACAAGACCGGAGGGTTGATCTTCTCACAGGCCTTGCTGCTTGCCCTGGTCAACAAAGGGGTGGCGCGGGAGGAGGCGTACCAGTGGGTGCAAGCGCATGCCATGACCGCCTGGCGCACCGGGGCCGACTTCCGCCGCCTGGTCCTTGATGACCCGCAAGTGCGCAGCGTTCTCTCCGAAGAGGAAGTGGAAAGGTGCTTTGATCTTAACCATAGCCTCCGTCATGTGGACTACATCTTTGCCCGCGCCGGGCTGGCATGAGCACGGGCGCGGGGTACAAGTGCGAACGAGGAGGATGCATTGAAGAAGGACAAGAAGCTCTACGAAGGTAAGACCAAACGACTCTACACCACGGACAACCCCGAGTTGCTGATTCAGGAGTTCAAACACGAGGGGGTGGCCGCCAATGGCGAAAAGACCGCGACTATCAGAGGCAAAGGGGCGGTGAACAATCGCGTCTCCACGCACCTCTTCCGCTACCTGGAGAGCTATCACGTATCCACCCACTTCGTCAGGCAGCTCTCCGACACGGAGATGGTGGTGAGACGGCTGGACATCATCCCGGTGGAAGTGGTGGTGCGCAATGTTGCGACGGGCGGTCTGGCAGAGCGCTTCGGCGTCGAGGAGGGCGAGGACTTGCCCCAGCCCGCGGTCGAGTACTACCTGAAGGACGATGAGCGCCACGATCCGATGATCAACGAAGACCATGTGGTTGCCTTCGGTCATGCCTCTGCCGGCGACCTTGCGCACATTCGTCGCACCGCGGTCAAAGTCAATGCGGTGCTCAAGGACTTTTTCCTGCGCCGCAATCTGAAGCTGGTGGAGATCAAGCTCGAGTTTGGACGGGCCAAAGGGAAGATCCTTCTTGGCGATGAGGTCTCCCTGGACACCTGCCGCCTGCAGGATCTGCTCACCGGCGAGCAGCTGGATCGTGACCGTCTGGTGGCCAACCCGACCAGGGCCGAGGAACTGTACCAAAAGTTGTGCGAACGCATCGTGGGTTGAGCTGAGCGAGGCGCGAGTCGAGAGAATTCAGGTGGCCAGAGAAGGCATAGGGACGGTGCTGGCCAGTGCCCTTATGGCGCTGGTGGTCACCGCAGGCGCGGTGCTGACTGGCTCGCCAGGGCTGGTTGTGCTCAGTGCGCTGTTGTGGCTGGCGTTGGGAGTGGTGGTGTACTTTTTCCGCGATCCCCTGCGCCATCCCCCGCTCGGCGAGGGCCTTGTGCTTAGCCCTGCAGACGGCCGGGTGGTAGCAGTGTGCAAGGAGGAGGCGCGGGAGTTTCTCTCTGGGCAAGTGTGGCGCATCGCGGTGTTCCTTTCGCTGTTTGATGTCCATGTCATCCGCGCGCCCATTGCTGGGCAAGTGGGCTACTTCCGCTATCAGAAGGGACGCTTCGCGCCGGCGCGCCGCGAGGAAGCCGGCCGGCTGAACGAGCAGGTGGTGATGGGGATCGAAGGCGGACAGTGCAAAGTGTTGCTGCAGCTGATTGCCGGGGTGGTCGCGCGCCGCGTCGTGTGCCATCCCCGCGAAGGGTGGCGCGTGGAAAAAGGGCAGAGAATCGGCATCATCAGATTCGGCTCGCGCGTCGAGCTGACGGTGCCCGGCGAGGCCACCGTGCAGGTGCAGCGCGGTCAGAAGGTACGGGCGGGGGAAACCATCATCGCGAGTGTCGGTCGTGAATAGGCGAGCCTTGCTGGCGGATGTCTTTACCGCCCTAAACATGTTGTGTGGCTTCTTGGGCATCCTGGCGGCAGTGCGCGGTCGGTGGGAGCGTGCTCTGTGGCTCGTTTTCATTGCAGCCATCTTCGACGGCCTGGACGGAAAGTTCGCCCGCGCAGCCCGCTCCGGACAGACCAGCGACTTTGGCCTGCAGTTGGACTCGCTGTCGGACGTCATCTCCTTTGGCGTCTTGCCGGGAGTGTTGGCATACGAAATCTTTCTCAACAAGCTGGGCGTGGCCGGCGTGGCGATAAGCTTCCTGCCGGTACTTTGCTCCGCCCTGCGGTTGGCGCGGTTCAACGTGCTGAGCATGAGTGTGAGGAGCCCTTTCTACGTGGGACTGCCGGCCCCCATGGCAACGCTCACCATCTGCGGCTTCATCTGGATGGACGCCCTGTTGCCAGACGTCATCGGTGGTCTGCGCCTGCTTCCCGTAGTGGTGGCCGGGGTCTCTCTGCTCATGGTGAGCAGGCTCCCCTATGACAGGATGCCCCATTTCGCGTTCAGCCGCGGTGCCGCAAATACGCGTAATCTGCTCATTTTCCTTTTTGGTCTGGTGTTCATCCCTCTGTTCCCCAGGCATGTGTTCTTTCCGCTCATGATGGTCTATGTCGTCGCGGGCATCGTGCGTGGCCTCCGTGGCGGCCCGTGCCAGGCACCTGCCCGGGACAGGGATTCTAAGGCAAGCAAGAGAGAAGCGCTATGAGACGACGGCCTCTGGGGTTCTACGCACTTATCCTCCTCTTAGGGGCTGTGATTGGGAGCATTTTGGGGCAACTCGTGGGGATGGTCGTACCGGAGGGGGTCGTCAAGGAGTTCTTGACGCGCAGCGCCACTATTGTCACGCTGAGCCCAACCACCGTGGGCCCCGAGTGGCTCCACTTTACCTTTGGCCTGCACCTGACCATCAGCGCCTGTGGAGTCATCGGTGTCATCATTGCTGCCTACATCTTGCGGCTGGTGCGGTAGGCTCAGCGGGGAGGTGAAGAACTGTGCTCGGAGGAGCGATCGGGCCATGGGAGCTCGTGGTAATCATGCTGGCCGTCTTGATTCTGTTCGGCCCGAAAAGGCTGCCAGAGCTCGCCCGGGGGCTTGGTAAGGCCATGCAAGAGTTTCGCAAGGCCGCCGAGGAAGTGAGGCGGGAAATCGACATAAGCGACCAGGACGACGAACTCCAGGGCTGAGGAACTTGTCCAGGCGGCGATGTCAAGTGTGCCGGCCGGGCGATGGCCGGCGCCAGAATGAAATGCGGAGGTCAATATGTTGGCTGGAATGATTGGCCAGTGGGAGCTTTTGCTCATCTTCTTTGCCATTCTGCTGCTGTTTGGGGCGCGGCGGCTGCCGGAGTTGGCGCAAGGCTTGGGCAAAGGGATTCGCGAGTTCCGCAGGGCGGTAAAGGAGCCCCCCGAGGAAGAGAGCAAGACAAAAGGCAAGGTCAGTGCACCCCCGCAAGATCAAGGCGGAAGCAACTGATCCATCTCGGTTGGGGTTGTGGCTGCTCCACTTCAGGGTGACTATGCCTCCTTGCGATCGCTCCTCCTCCGGCGCGAGGTTTCCTGTGTGGAGGTGGTCGGTGCCTGCCTGCAGCGCATCGCGCAGAGCCCACTCAATGCGTTTGTGAGCGTCTGCCCGGAAAGGGCTCTGCGGCAAGCCTGCGCCGTGGATGAACGCATAGCGCGCCACCGTGCGGGGATGCTGGCCGGGCTGGCCATAGGCGTCAAAGACAACATCAATGTCCGGGGCTGGAAGACTACCTGCGCCTCCCGCCACTTAGCAGACTATGTCGCCCCGTTCCATGCCACTGCCGTCAGGCGTCTCCTGCGTCAGGACGCGATCGTCCTTGGCAAGACGAACATGGACGAGTTCGCCATGGGTTCCTCTGGCGAGTCCTCCCACTTTGGGCCGACGCGCAACCCCCACTGTTTGGAGCGTGTGCCCGGTGGCTCGTCGAGCGGCTCTGCAGCGGCGGTGGCGGCGCGCGAAGTCTGGGCTGCGTTAGGCTCCGACACCGGCGGCTCCGTGCGTCAGCCGGCCTCTTTTTGCGGCGTCGTAGGTCTCAAGCCCACCTACGGCCGCGTGTCGCGCTACGGACTTGTGGCCTTCGGTTCGTCCCTCGACCAAATCGGACCTTTGACCCTATCGGTGCAGGACTGCGCCCTGGTGCTGCAGGTGATTGCCGGACACGACCCCCACGAGGCCACCTCGAGCAGGCTGCCCGTTCTGGACTGGCAAAGGGAGCTGGACCGTGGCATCAGCGGGCTTCGGCTTGGCAGGCCGGCTGAGTATTTTCAGCCGCCGGCCAGTGCGGAAGTTCGCGATGCCGTCGATGCCACACTTGCGCAGCTTGTGGGAGCGGGTGCCGGCGTAGAGGAAATCAGCCTGCCGCACACCGACTACGCCGTGGCGACCTATTATGTGACCTGCACGGCCGAGGCGTCATCTAACTTGGCGCGGTTTGACGGCATGCGCTACGGCGCACGTAGTGCCGCGAACGACCTCGACGAGACGTACGTTGCTACGCGCACCCTTGGATTTGGCCCTGAAGTCAAACGCCGCATCCTGCTCGGGTGCTTTGTCCTGTCCGCTGGCCACTACCAGGCCTACTATGACAAGGCGCAGCGCGTGCGCACGCTGATCGCCCAGGACTTTGCCCGGGCCTTTGAGAAAGTGGACTGCCTCGTCACCCCGACTGCGCCGACCACTGCCTTCCGCATGGGTAAACGTACGGTTAATCCCCTCACCATGTACCTCTCCGACGTCTACACCGTGTCAGCCAGCCTGTGCGGCCTGCCCGCTATTTCGGTGCCGTGCGGGCGAGATGCCAATGGGCTGCCCATCGGCCTGCAGGTGATCGGCAAGCCCTTCGACGAGGGCACTGTGCTGCGCGTCGCCCGTGCCGTGGAAATCGCTCGGGGGCAACGGTGACAAGTAGCCGCGATTCTTGCTCTCAAGGAGGGAGACCGCGCGCGGCAGCAGGGGATGATTCGCTCTGCGCGGGGCGCCCGGGTCACGCCCACGAGGGGAAGAGACGTGGCTGAGGGACTCGAGGCAGTCATCGGGCTGGAGGTGCACGTGCAGCTCCTCACGGCCAGCAAGCTCTTCTGCGGCTGCAGCACGGCTTTCGGCGCAGCCCCAAACACGCAAGTCTGCCCGGTGTGCCTTGGCCTGCCGGGGGCGCTACCCGTGTTGAATCGGCGGGCTGTGGAGCTGGCCCTGCGCTTGGGCCTTGCCTTGGGCTGCGAGATCGACCGCCACTGTCGCTTTGCCCGTAAGCAGTACTTCTACCCCGACCTGCCCAAGGGCTACCAGATCACGCAGTTTTGGGCGCCGCTCTGCTGCGGCGGCCGCATGGAGTTCGAGGTGGATGGGACGCCGCGCAGTGTCCGGCTGCGGCACGCTCATCTCGAAGAGGATGCAGGCAGGTCAGTGCACGCCGAGGCCTATGTGGCCGAAGACGAGACGCTGGTGGACCTTAATCGCTGCGGGGTGCCTCTAGTGGAAATTGTGACCGAGCCCGAATTGCACTCGCCGCGGGAGGCGGCCTGCTTCGTCGCCGAACTCCGCCGCCTGCTGCGCTGCCTGGGCGTCAGCGATGGCCAGATGGAGCGCGGGAGCCTGCGCTGCGATGCCAATGTGTCGATCCGTCCCAAAGGCGCCCCGGATCAGGGCGTCGCCACCGAGATCAAGAATCTCAACTCCCTGCGTGCTTTGGAGCGGGCCCTCGCGACAGAGGTGGCCCGTCAGGTTGCCGTGCGCGGCCAAGGGGAAGCAGTGAGCCACCAGACCCTGTGCTGGGATGCCGCCGCCCAGGCGGTAGCCGTCATGCGCGACAAGGAGTACGCCCACGACTACCGTTATTCCCCTGAACCAGACCTGCCACCGGCATGCATTCCCGAACGGTGGATCGAGAAGCTGAGGCGAGCCCTGCCTGAGCTGCCGCTGGCCCGCAAGCGCCGCTTGGAACGGGAGTATGGCCTCCCGCCAGAGCGAGCCTATCTGCTCACGGACGACTCCAGCCTGGCCGACTACTTCGAGGCGGTGGCCAAGGCGGTTGGAGTGCCACAGCTTGCCTGCAATTGGATGACAGGGGCGGTGGCGCGAACGGCCAAGCAACTCCACGTTTCCATTGCAGAGTTTCCGGTGCCGGCTTCTTCTTTAGCCAAGCTGCTGGTCGAGGTGCGCGATGGTGCCTTGAGCGACCACGCCGCACGCCAGGTTCTGTCCACGATGATCGCCACCGGCCGACCAGTGGAAGACCTGCTTGCCAGTCGCGGCACCTCATTGCCGAGGCCGGAGGTGGGCCGGGTCATTGAAGAGGTCCTTTTCCAGCACTCTACGCTGGTCTCTGGCTACCGGCAGGGGAAGAAGCAGCTCTTTGGCTTTTTCATCGGGGAGGTAATGAGGAAACTGCCCGACGAGGCAGATCCGCAGGAGGTACGAGCGCTTCTCCAGGAGCGCTTGGCGGGCCCGCCCGCCGACCCAGAGGGCGATTAGTCTGTTGGCAAAGAGGTGGTGGCAATGGCACAAAGCTTCGTGCGACATCTGGAGTGTGCGCGATGTGGGGCGACCTACGCGGCGAGCGAGGTGCACAACCTTTGCCAGTGTGGTTCCCCTCTCTTGGTCAGATACGACCTTGAAGAGGCAAGGGCCAGGCTGCGGCGGGAGGGGGCACGGCCCAGCGACACAGGTGTGTGGCGGTACCGGGCGTTGTTGCCCGTCACTGAGGCCCGCCACATGGTCACCTTAGGCGAGGGTAACACACCCCTTCTGAAATTGGAGAGATTGGGGGCGCAAACAGGGCTTGGCAATCTTTATCTCAAGGACGAGGGTGAAAACCCCACCGGCTCGTTCAAGGCGCGTGGTTTGGCTGTGGCCGTGTCCAAAGCAAAGGAGTTGGGCCTCACGCGCGGTGCCATCCCGTCGGCGGGCAACGCGGGCGGTGCCTTCGCCGCTTATGCCGCAAAGGCCGGCCTTACGGCGCACATCTTCATGCCTGCCGATGTGCCTGCAGTCTTCAGAAGCGAATGCAGCCTCTACGGCGCCACGCTGCACTTGGTGGACGGAGTGATCACCGACTGCGCACAGGCCCTGCGTGAGCGCGCAGAGCAGGAGGGCTGGTTTGACTTTTCCACGCTGCGCGAGCCATATCGCCTGGAAGGCAAGAAGACCATGGGGTACGAACTGGCTGAACAGGGCGGTGGGCAATTGCCGGAGGTGGTCATTTATCCCACCGGAGGCGGAACCGGACTTGTGGGGATGTGGAAGGCCTTCGCGGAGTTGCGCCAGCTCGGCTGGTTGGAGGGAGACCTGCCGCGCATGGTGGCGGTGCAGGCCGCCGGATGTGCGCCCATTGTGCAAGCCTTCGCAGCTGGGGCTGAACAAGCCCATCCGTGGCAAGGAGCTGAGACTGTGGCCCTGGGTCTGCGCGTGCCCCAAGCGCTCGGGGACTTTCTCATCCTCAGGGTGCTGCGCGAAAGCCGCGGCACCGCCGTTGCCGTGGACGACAGCAACATCATCGCCGCCCTGCGCGAGTTGGCTGCTGTGGAGGGGGTGTGGGCCTGCCCGGAAGGGGCTGCCACCTGGGCGGCGTGCAAAAAGCTTGTCGCCTCCGGCTGGATCAAGCCGCAGGAGCGGGTGGTGCTGTTCAACACGGGAACTGGCCTCAAGTACCTCGAAGTGGTCAATCCAGTCCCCTCCCGTGGGCGCCAAAGGCTGCGCCAGCCGCCGCGGAAAAAGTATTGACAAAGTTGATTTGTTTTGTTAAATTGCCACTCGCTATCGCGCCCGCCAACAGTAAGGATGCGGTCTTGCGGTGGAGGTTTGGGTGCGGGTGAGAAATGGCCGCCGCGGCGGCGGCCTCTTTTGCTCCAGGGGGTATCAAGCGTGGTTGCTTTTGGAGGCGAGATGAAAGAAGCAAAGTTGCGCAAGCTGATCAAGCTCGTCGAAGAGAGTGACATCGAAGAGCTGGAGATCTCCTCCTGGGGAAAGAGCGTCCGCATAAGGAAATTCATCCTGGACCACCGACCGACCTCTGCGGCGCCGCAGGCACGAATAGAAGCGCCAGTTGTGGTCGAGCAGCTACCGGTGTCGGCACAAACGCCCCCTGCGGCACAGGCGGCCCCGGCGACCCAGGAGGTACCCGCGCCACCAGTGGCAGCGCCTGCCGAGGATATCATCGAGATCAAGTCCCCCATGGTGGGCACTTTCTACCGGCGGCCCTCGCCTGAGGCCGAGGCCTACGTGGAGGTAGGCGACATCATCTCCCCAGGCAAGGTGCTCTGCATCATCGAGGCGATGAAGCTGATGAATGAAATCGAATCGGAGGTGTCTGGCCGAATTCTGAAGATCCTCGTGGAGAATGCTCAGCCTGTGGAATATGGGCAGCCTCTGTTTCAGGTACAGAAGCTCTAAGGAGTTCGGTCGGGACTACGTAGCTCGGACTGCACTGACGGTGGTGGAACGGAGACGGTGTTCAAGAAGATCCTCATAGCCAATCGCGGCGAGATAGCCCTGCGCATCATTCGCGCATGCAAAGAGCTGGGCATTGCCACGGTGGCCGTCTACTCCGAGGCGGATGCCGATTCGCTGCATGTGCGCTTTGCCGACGAGGCGGTGTGCATTGGCCCTCCACCGGCGCACCTCAGCTACTTGAACATCCCGCGCATCATCGCCGCTGCCGAGGTCACCAATGCAGACGCCATCCATCCGGGATACGGTTTCTTGGCCGAAAACCCCCGCTCTGCCGAGATCTGCGAATCCTCGGGCATTGAGTTCATCGGCCCCTCGGCCGCGACCATCGCTATGATGGGTGACAAGGCCGTGGCAAAGAAGACCATGGCGAAGGCTGGCGTGCCGGTCATTCCTGGTAGCGACGGGACTGTCAACGACAAGCGCGAGGCGCTGCGCGTGGCCGAGGAGATCGGCTACCCGGTGATCATCAAGGCGGCAGCCGGAGGCGGCGGGCGGGGCATGCGCATCGTGCGGCGTCGCCAGGACTTTGAAAACGCCTACATGACCGCCCGCAGCGAGGCAGAAGCCGCATTCGGCAATCCACAGGTCTACATCGAGAAGTACTTTGAGAATCCTCGGCACATCGAAGTACAAGTGCTGGGCGATGCTCACGGCACCATCGTCAGCCTGGGCGAAAGGGAGTGCTCTATTCAGCGCAAACACCAAAAGCTCATCGAAGAGTCCCCGTCGCCCGCGGTGGACGGGCAGCTGCGCCGCAGAATGAGCAGGGCGGCCCTGCGTGGTGCCAAGGCGGCCAACTATCGCAGCGCCGGCACCATCGAATTCCTTCTTGATGAGGATGGTCAGTTCTATTTCATGGAGATGAACACGCGCATTCAGGTCGAGCACACCGTCACCGAGATGGTCATCGGCATCGACCTGCTCAAAGAGCAGATTCGCCTGGCCGCCGGCGGAAGACTGGATACACGCATTGGCGACTATCGCCTGCGCGGCCATGCCATCGAGTGTCGCATCAATGCCGAAGATCCGGATGCCAACTTCCGCCCCTCGCCAGGGAGAATCACTGGGTTGCACACGCCAGGAGGCCCACGCATCCGCGTGGATAGCCACGCCTACGCGCAGTATCAGATCCCGCCGTTCTATGATTCGCTCATTGCCAAAGTGATCACGCACGGCCGCAACCGCGAAGAGGCCATCGGCCGCATGGAGTGGGCGCTGGAGGAGTTTGTCATCGAAGGCATCAAGACCACCATACCGTTGCACAAACGCATCATGCGCGATCCCGATTTTCGCAGAGGACAGTATTCCACCCGCTTCCTGGAACAGTTCGAGAAGAAAGGAGGGCTTTGATGGAAGTCCCCAAGGACTTGCTGTACACCAAAGACCATGAGTGGCTTCGAGTCGATGGCGACGTCGCAACCGTGGGCATTACCGCGTACGCGGCAGGCGAATTGGGCGACGTGGTGTTCGTGGAACTGCCGGCCGTGGGCACGCAAACCAAACAGATGGACCCATTCGGCACCATCGAGGCGGTGAAGGCAGTCAGCGACCTCTATGCTCCCGTCAGTGGCCAAGTGATCGAAGTCAACGAGGCCCTGAGCGACAAGCCGGAGGTGGTCAACAGCGATCCCTACGGCGAGGGATGGATGATCAAGATCAAGATTGCCGACCAAGGCGAGCTGAAAAATCTGCTCAGCCCCGAGGCATACCAGGCGCAGATCTCGTAGCGCGAGGCTTTGCTCCGCGTGTTTCAGCAGATGGCGCCAGTGAGCTATAGTCGGTGAGCAATAAGGAGTGGCGATGCCCTACCTGCCTTGCACAGATGACGAGCGTGCCGAGATGCTCAAAGCAATAGGGGTCACCAAGTTCGAGGAGTTGCTGACCCCTATCCCGGAACAGCTGCGCTTGAAAGAACCTCTCAACCTGCCGGCGCCCCTGTCCGAGTACGAAGTCACTCGTCTGCTGGCGGAGATGGCGCAGCAGAACACCACGGTGAATGAGGCCATTTGCTTTCTGGGCGGCGGAGCCTACGACCACTTTGTCCCCGCGGCGGTAGGACATATCACGTCGCGCCCGGAATTCTACACGGCCTACACACCGTATCAGCCGGAGGTGAGCCAGGGGACGCTGCAGGCGATTTACGAGTATCAGAGCATGATTTGCGCGCTCACGGGCATGGACGCCTCCAATGCCTCGATGTACGACGGCGCCTCTGCACTGGCCGAGGCAGCACTGCTGGCGTTTAACCACACCCAACGGCCCGAGATTCTGGTATCGCGGGCGGTCAACCCCTTCTACCTCCAGACCATCCGCACTTACTGTCACGGCCAGGGGATTGAAGTTCATCTGGTGGACCTTGACGATGGTGCCACAGAGGTCGACAACCTCAAAGGGCTCATCAGCGAGAAGACTGCCGCCGTGGTCGTGCAACACCCCAATTTCTACGGATGCCTCGAAGAGGTCGAGGAGCTGGGCGCGGTTACGCACCAGGCGGGGGCGCTTTTCATCACCTCTAATGACCCCATCTCCCTTGGTCTTCTCCAGCCGCCGGACAGCTACGGGGCAGACATTGCCACCGGAGAAGGACAGGCATTAGGGACGCCACTGAGCTTTGGCGGCCCCTACCTCGGCATTTTCGCGACGAAGCAGGAGCTCGTCCGTCGCATGCCTGGCCGCATCGCCGGGCAGACGGTGGACAGCGAAGGCCGGATCGGTTACGTGCTCACCTACCAGACGCGCGAACAGCACATTCGCCGCGAGAAGGCCACTTCCAATATCTGTACTAATCAGGCCCTCGTCGCCTTAGCTGCCACGGTCTACCTTGCCTTGATGGGCAAGCAGGGCTTGCCCACTGTGGCAGAGCTCTGTCTGCAGAAGAGCCACTACTTGGCCGAGGAGATAGCGAAGATTCCTGGCTTCCGTTTGAGATTTGCGCGGGCGTTTTTCAAGGAATTCGTGATCGAGGCGCCGCTCCCGGCTGACCAAGTAGTCGATAAGCTCCTTGCCCAGGGTATTCTGGCGGGCGTGCCGCTGGGTCGCTTCGAGCAGGCGATGGCACATTGCCTATTGATTGCTGTCACGGAGAAACGGACAAAGGCAGAGATGGACAGGTTCGTGAGCGCCCTACGTCAACTGGCCGCCTAAGCCCGATGGCGGGCAGTTCTCGGCTTGAGCGAGAAAGAGCTTGACTATTTGCTCGGAAATTTGTAAATTTGTCTCGCAAAATTAGAGGAGTACGCCCAGAGAGAGTTTGCTACAAGGTCTGTACCTGGCAATTGCACTCGTCCGAAGCTGACTGCTCCTGCATTTGGCAGTCGCAGGGGCGTGAAGTACAGGTCCTCTGACCGGTAGCGAACTCTCTTTTTTTCGTGCGCCGAATGTCATGAGGTGGTGACTGCTCAGGTGCAGATCATCCTGCTCGTTCGGCGTTTTCGTTTTGGAGCGGCAGTCAAGCTGCAAGGTGTGATCGGGTTGCGCGGGTGGTGGTCGGGACGGTCATGGTGTTTGCGGAGGTCTGAGCGATGAAGAAGACAATCGTGGCGCTGGTCATGCTGCTGGCGATGGCGGGGATCGCCGGCCAAGCCTTAGCGGGGGGGGTGAGCAAATCGGCGGTGCTGTTCCTGCGCATCGCCCCAGGCGCGCGGGCAGCAGGCATGGGCGAATCGTTCTGCGCAGTGGCGGATGACGCAACGGCGGTGTACTGGAACCCCGCAGGCTTGGCGTTCCAGAAGGGGCGGGAGATCACCCTGATGCATGCCAAATGGCTTCCCCAACTGGCAGACGACCTGTTCTACGAGTTCGGTGCGTTCAGATTGCCCATCGAGGGCTTGGGGACATTTGGCTTCAACGTCACCTACATCAACTATGGCGAACAGATCTGGACGGGTGAGGAAGGCCCTGAGGAGTTGGGGCGCTTCACCAGCTACGAGTTCGCCGTGTCGGCCCACTATGCAACCAAATTGAACGACAACCTTGGCTTAGGGTTGAGCATGCGCTACATCCGCTCCTCGCTGGCCGATGTGCCCATTGGCGCGGCGAAGGACCCAGGCAAGGCCACGGCCTTCTCCATGGACCTGTCCGCCCTGTACAAAGCCCCCTGGCTGCGCGGGTTGGCGTTGGGTGCAAATCTCTCCAACATGGGACCGAAGATTACCTATGTGGATGCCGACCAGGCTGACCCCTTGCCTACGAACCTGTCGCTGGGCGCTTCCTACCGGCTGGTGGACACCGAATACAACAAGCTGACTTTAGCGGTGCAAGGCGACAAGGAACTCGTTCGCCGCTACAAAGACGGGACATCTGACCCCTTCTACAAGGCGATTTTCACTTCATGGACCGACGACTCCTTCAGCGAAGAGCTGAAGGAGTGGATCCTCGGCGCGGGTGTGGAGTATTGGTACGCAAACCTGATCGCCCTGCGAGCCGGATACCACTACGATGAGATCGGCAAGGTGAAATTCCCCAGCTTTGGCGCAGGGATTCAGTATTCGCTCTACCGCTTTGACTTCGGCTATGTGGCGGCGGCAGAGGGCCACCCCCTGGCGGGAACCATGCGCTTCTCGCTGACGATCGGCTTTTAGCCTCTCGCGTTCAGCGTTGAGCAGCAACAAGATGGGCAAGCACAGGAGGCGGGCTACGGGGGCCCGGCTCGGTGCTTGCCTTTTTTGAATCAACTGCTAACACGCCGGGCCAACGCAGAGCACACTGACGAGCGCCCGGAACAGGAGTGCGTGACCAGCATGCGCATGAGGTACCGGAAACCTCCCTTCTCCAACGTCTTCCTCCTTGCCCAGGCAGTCCATTTGGGCCTGCTGGCGGGGACGCTTGTGGCAGCTACTCCTCCATTACGGCCGCAGATGGTGGTTACCGGCGCTCCGGAACAGGACCTTCTGGGCCTCAAGAGTGGGCAACGAGGGCCTCGTCACCTCCGCATTCTGGCACTCCGCGTCCAGTTTCAACGCGACGAGCTGGCCACCACCACTGGCGACGGCACGTTTGACCTGCGCACAGCAACTGGGGTTGCCATTGACCCGCCTCCCCACAATCGCACTTACTTTGAGAACCAGCTGCGAGCACTGGCGCACTACTACCGCAACGTGTCCAACAGGATGTTGACCCTCAGTTGGGAGATCTGGCCACAGGGGGAGGAGGAGAGCTACCAACTGCCGCGGGAGATGAAGTACTATAGCGGCTCGGGGGATGCAGCCGCTAAGGAGAACGGTTGGGCACACCTGCTGGCCGATGCGGTGCAGGCTGCCGATAGTGCGGGTGAAATCGACTTTTCCCAACTTGATTGCCTCATGGTTTTTCATGCCGGGGTTGGCGCAGACTTTGAACTGGACCTCGACCCGACCCCTTACGACATCCAGTCGGCCTTTGTGAATCTGAGCACGCTCCGTGCTGCGTTGGGCGGGGGCGATCCTCACTACCGTGGCATCCCTGTCAACCAAGGGCGCGCAGTTGTGCAAGAGGGGATCATCCTGCCTGAGACGGAAAGCCAGGAAGGTTACGAGATTGGGCTGTTGGGCCCCATGGCCATGCTCTTCGGGGCGCAGTTAGGACTGCCCAGCCTGAACGACACGGACAAGAACCGGCCGGGCATCGGCCGTTGGGGGCTTATGGATCAAGGGTCCATGAACCTGCAAGGGCTTGTGCCCGCCCAGCCATGTGCCTGGTCAAAGGTCTTCCTCGGCTGGGAAGAGCCGGTGGAAGTTTGCGGCTACCAGAGCAGCCTCCCTTTGGCCGCAGCATTGGCCAAAAGCGCCCCCCGCATCTACAAGGTCCCCATCGATGCGAAGGAGTACTTTCTGGTGGAGAATCGGCAGCGGGACGTCAACAGAGACGGGCGCGTGGTGTGCAGGGACGCGCTGGGCAGGCGGGTGGAGATCCTCGAGGACGGACGTCTGCTGCCGACAGGCTGGTCAGGCACCATCGTACAAGTCGATGAATACGACTTTGGCCTCCCCGGTTCGGGGATCCTCATCTGGCACATTGACGAGCGTGTCATAGAGGCAGGCTACGCCGAAAACCGCGTCAACGTAGATGCCGAACATCGCGGCGTGGACTTGGAGGAGTGCGATGCCGCGCAAGACATCGGCTACTACTTTGGGTTCCCCACCTACGGCTATGACGCAGGAGACCACTGGGACCCGTGGTGGAGCGGCAACGAGTCGCACAAGAAGGCCAATTCCTCGGCCGAGGTCATCTTCGGGCCGTCAACGATGCCTAACAGCAGGGCTTACAGCGGGGCCGATACCAGGATCGTGCTCTCGTCTTTCTCGGACCTCGATTCGGTAATGACTTTTGCCGTGCGCCACGAGGCGTTGGTCCCTGGCTTCCCACGCTATTTCGGAGCTGAGCAGGGCAGCGCGGGACTGGCCGTGGCACCATTGCGGCCAGAAAGTGACACAACGCTCATCGTCGCGGCTACCCACGACGGGCAGCTCTTTGCCTGGTACGGCGATGGCAGTAGGGTCATCGTCAACGACGCGAAGAAATGTTCCGTCACGCTGAGTGGTGACACGCTTTGCCAAGAGGTGGCCTTGTTCGCGGAGTGGCCCCAGCAGATGGCCGGTGCGCCGGCCTTGGGCGACGTCGACGGCGACGGCAGAGTCGAAGTGCTCGCGGCATTTGCCTCCGGGGAAGCGGTTGCCTGGCATGTGGTCGACGGCGACCACGACGGCAGGGCAGACCTTGCTTCAGCAATTCGCATGAGCTCCACACCCACCTCCGAGTTGATGCTCGTTTCGGGTGGGAAACCGTGTGCCTACATCGGCACTGTCAGCGGAGTACTTCAGGCGTTTTCGTGGCAGAATGGCGGGCTCGCTACTGAATGGTCACTACCCCTCTTCTCCGAGCCGGTGACCGGTTTAGCCTGGACGGGCCAGCAGGTGGTGGCGACCTCAGCGGGCGGGGGTGTGGCGCTGGTGAGCGGCGCCGGCGAGACTGTGTGGCGCCAAAGCCCTCGAGGATCGGCCAGGTGGAGCGAACCTATCCTTGCGGACACGGACGGCGATGGGCTGCAGGAGGTGATAGTGGTCCAGGCGTACGGAACGCTCTTCTTGCTCCGGTTGGAGGACGGCGCGCTCGTCAGCGGGCCTGGGCCAAGTCGCGGGCCGGCGCTTTCGGGAGCGGCTGCAGGCGACCTGGACGGCGATGGGACGCCGGAGGTGGTGCTGGCAACCACCACGGGCCTGTATGGCTACGAGCCCAGCGCGCTGGTGGCGAACGACCTGAGCGCTCCCCTGTCGCCTGGCAGCCCACCAGAGCTGCTGCCATCGCCTGCCGTCATCGGCGATGTGGACGGAGACGGAGCTCTTGAATTCGTCGCCTATATGCCCGACAAAGGCGTCGCAGCGTTCGCGCAGCGTGGGAAAACTTCTCCGGAGTTGGTTTTCTCCGTAGGGGAAAAGGTGACGGTAGCCCCCGCTCTCCACGATCTTGACGGTGACGGCAGGTTGGAGCTTCTGGCCATGAGCAGCGACGGCTATCTCTACGCCTGGCGGACCGACGGCAGAACGGAGGCGAGCTCCGTCCCTTGGCCTCAATATCGCGGCAACGCCAGCCACCATGGCAGGCTGGTGCTGCCCACGGTGCCGAAGAAGAAACGAGGGCGCCTGTTCGTGGACAAGTCGGTCTACTGCTATCCAAACCCCAGTGCGGGGGACAGGGTCTTCTTGCGCTACCAGTTGGTCGAACCTGTGGAGCTGGTGGGAATCAGAGTGTACGACCTCCTCGGCGAACTGGTCGCGGAGCTACGCGGCACCGTCCACTCCACGGGCGACAACGAGGTGGAATGGCGGCTCGACCAGGTGCAGGCAGGGGTCTATCTTGGCCGATTTGAGGCGGTCAAAGGCAACACCCGCCAGGTCGAGTTTGTGAGAATCGCGGTGGTGAGGTAGGCTCGTGAGCCAGGGCGTGACCACAATGGTGAAAAAGTGGCTTGCCTGCGCTTTGGCCGGTGCGGTGCTATGTCTTGCTCGAGCTTCGGGACAGGAGGCCGAGTACAACCACCCGGAGCTCTCCTGGTACACCTTAGAGACTGCGCACTTTGCGGTGCATTTTCACGAGGGGACGGAGCGCACCGCGCGGGAGGTGGCGCGCATCGCCGAGCAGATCTATGGCCCCGTGACTGAACTTTATGGCTATCGTCCTGACGGCAAGGTGCACTTTATCATCAAGGACTATGACGACAACTCGAACGGGGCCGCCTACTACTACGACAACAAGGTGGAAATTTGGGCGCCACCCCTGGACTTTGAGTTGCGTGGCACCCATGCCTGGCTGCCCAACGTGGTGACGCACGAGTTCTGCCATTTGATCTCCCTTGGCGCAGCCCGCAAAATCACGCGCCGCGTCCCTGCTTTCTACCTTCAGGCCATCGGCCGCGAAGATGAGCGGCGCCCCGATGTCGTGTTGGGTTACCCCGACCGCATCGTCTCCTACCCGCTGCCGATGACCATAGTCCCCATGTGGTTTGCCGAGGGCATGGCACAGCACCAGCTGTCGTCGCTGGGGCACGACAGTTGGGATGCCCACCGGGACATGGTGCTGCGCACGGCGGTTATCAGCGGCAACCTTCTTTCCTTGGACGCCATGGGGGTCTTTGGCAACAACAGCTTGGGCAACGAGCGGGTGTACAACCAGGGCTACTCCTTGGTCAGGTACATCGTGGAGCGGTTTGGCGAGGAGGCACTATCTGGCCTCTGTGCGGCGCTTGGTCGTCCATTCCAGTTCGATATGAACGGGGCGGTGCAACGGGTGCTTCGCGTTTCCGAAAAACAGCTTTACGGTGACTGGAGCTCGTGGCTGCAGCAGCGCTACGAGGAACAGCTGGCGCCGGTGCGGCAGAATCGTGCCGAGGGCGAACTTTTGGTGAGGGAGGGAATCAGCAACCTCTCCGCCGCGTGGGCTCCGGATGGCCAGCGTTTCGCCTATGTGGGGACGGGCGACCGCGACTATCTCAGCCAGACGACTCTGTTTGTGTACGACCGCACCACCGCTTCGCGGCAGGGGATAGCGCGTGGCGTGCAGGGCCAGGTCTCTTGGTCGCCGGACGGCACGCGGCTGGTCTATGCGCGGCGGCGATTGTGTGCGCATGGCTCGCGGCTCTTTGACCTCCACGTCTACGAGCTGAGCCGCAAGCGCGAAACACGTCTCAGCACCGCCCTGCGCGCTCGCGACCCGGACTGGTCCCCGGACGGCCAGCTGCTGGCGTGTGTGGTAAGCAGAGACGGGACCGATAACCTCTGCACGCTGCGCGCAGACGGCACCGGGCTCCGCTACCTCACGGCAAACAAAGACGGCGAGACAATCCACGGGCCGCGCTGGTCAGCGGATGGCAGGAGTCTGGTCTTCGCCCAGGGAAAGGCACATGGGCGGAGCATCGTGCTCATGGATTTGAGCTCGGGGTCTACGCGCCTGCTGATCGACGAGGGGGAGGCTCGCGACGCTCGGTTCTCCCCGGACGGCCGCTGGGTCTACTTTAGCTGGGACCGCACCGGGATCTTCAACATCTACCGAGTTGACGTGGCCGGCACGATGGTCGAGCAGGTGACCAATGTCGAGGGCGGCGCCTTTATGCCGGATGTCAATGGGGCGGGCGAGTTGCTCTACTCTTCTTTCGGCGCGGACGGCTACAAGATTGCGCTGCAGAAGGTCTCGTCGCAGGCACCGGTGGCGGCTCTTCGCTTGCCTCTGCCGGGGAGCGACGGTTCAAACTCATCACCGCCAGTGTCAGGCATGAGTCCAGTGGACTCATCTGCTGTCCCGCCAGCACGGCCCTACCGGATGGCCTATTCGCAGCTTACCTTCCTCCCCCGCATCATGCTCGATTATGGGCGCGTGAAGCTGGGAAGCTACTTCTACTCCTCTGACATGGTTGACCGTTATGCACTGCTCGGCGGGCTCGGCGTGAACCTGGCCCGCGATTTTGACATATTTGCCATCTTCGAGTACCGGCGCTTCGCGCCGACGCTTTTTCTGGAGCTTTACGCATTTTCTTTGCACACGGACGAACGCATCGAGATCTTGCAGGGCGAGCCGCTCTTGCCGGTGAAATTGCGCTTCAACGTATTGGAGGCGGAGATGGGGTGCCGCTACTGGCTGTTTGACGCGCTGTTGGTCAGGCCAGTCTTTTCGCATGCGCAATACACGAGCAAGATCGCTGACTTTTACTTTCAGAACAAGCGATGGTGGTCGCCCGCCAACACGTACTTCATCGGCAATCGGGTCGGCGTCGACTGCGAGGTTGACCTCGTCCGCCGGGCAGTGACGAGCGAAATCGCCCCGGCGGCAGGGCGCAGGACTAGGTTCACGTACCGCTACGAGTTCAACAAGTTCTTTGAAGACTTTTCCACCGACAACCCCTACGGCACTGTACAGGAGAAGTACACGCCGTACAACTACAACCTCGTCCAACTGGACTGGCAGGAGTACTTGCGCGTTCCGGTCAGTCGGCACGCCTTAGGCCTGCGCCTGCGTGCCGGCTACATTGACCGCCCGGTGGACAGTTTCTTCAACTTCTTCGCCGGCGGCTTGGACGGCATGCGTGGCTACTCCTACTACAGCATCGAGGGACGGAAGATGCTGGTCACCAGTGTGAACTACCGCTTCCCCTTGTGCAGGAGTATCAAGCGCAAGGTGCTGCAGGTGACCATGGACAAACTCTACGCGGGGGCTTTTGCTGACTGGGGGAATGCCTTCAACGGGCGGCTGGAGCCGAAGGATTTTAAGCGCGACGTAGGCGTGGAGCTCCGGCTCGAGGCGTTCTCGTTCTATGGCTACCCGACGCGCCTTTGGCTGAGCGCTGCCTACGGCTTGGACGCTTTCACGAACGCCTCCACCGGCCTTCGCCACGGCCAGCAATGGCGCTATCACTTCGGTCTTGCGTTCGCCTTCTGGGAATAGCGGCAAGGAGGATTTGGGCACCATGACCCGCAACTTTCTGGTCGCACTGGCTGCCTGCTGCTCTCTTGCTGTTGTGGCAAGAGACGCGGCGGCACAGAAGTCATTCCTTCGAATGGAGCGCGCTTACGCGCCAGTTGATGAGCACACCTTTCAGGCTGCGTTGCTCAGCCCATGGCTGCGTGCGGCGCTGACATCTGAGGAACAAATGGGCAATGCCGAGGGGAGGCGAAAATCTCCGCTCCTCGGCGGGTTGGCATCAGCGGCAATACCCGGCGCCGGCCAGGTCTACGCCGGTTCCCATTGGAAGGCCCTCGGCTTTGTCGCGGTAGAAGTGGCAAGCTGGGTTTTCTACGCCCACTGGGACAAGGATAGCGACCGCATCAAGGCGCAGTTCCACCAGTTCGCCGATGCCCACTGGCGGGAGGATGAGTATTGGGCCTGGATCGCCCTGGAATCGGGCCTGCCCGCGTCAGATTTGCCTGCTCTCCGCCAGTGGGAACGCGAGCACTTTAGCCACTTCTTGCACGAGGAAAAGGACCAGCAGTACTATGAGATGATCGGCAAGTACGACCAATTCAATATCGGCTGGGACGATACCAACACGCCGCGGGGGAGAGATTCGGCGCGGCGTGACTACTACGAGACATTGCGGGACAAGAGCAACAAGGCCTATAAGAAGGCGGCCACCTGCCAAATGATTGCTCTCGCCAATCACGGACTAAGCGCGTTGGATGCAGCATGGACCGTGTCGCGGCATAACCGTCGTGTGGCGCATACCTCGCTGCGCATCGTCCCGATGCCGCAGACAGGGGACTATCTGCTTAGCCTGCGGGTGAACTGGTGAAGGGCCTGAGCAAGACGAGCGTGGTAGTCGGAGTGCTCGCGCTCTCCGCATGTGGCCTGAGCCAGGAGTTGCCCCGCGGGGACTCGCTGAACGCAGCCATGAGGTTTTCGCCCGGCGCGCTCTGTGCTCAGGGGGTGGCGCAGGAGTTCTGCAGAGAGGCTCCAGGCGTGAGCTGGCTGGCGGCACCTGCCCTGCCCACAAGCGAAGTGAAGGAGAAGTCACCGGCGCGGGCGTTCTTACTCTCGTTGCTCCTTCCCGGGTTGGGGGAGCGCTATGGCGGGGCGGCGACTCGCGGGTGGGCCTTTATGGCGGCAGAAGCAACGCTGTGGGCTGGATTTGCGGCCTTCCGGGTGTACGGCGACTGGCGCAGCGAGGACTATCGCGCCTACGCGGCCGCACAGGCAGGCGTCGAGCCCCGGGGCAAGTCACACCGCTACTTCGTGGACATCGGTAACTACATCGACATTGAGGCGTACAACGCGGCGATGCTGCGAGAGCGCAACTTGCCGAAGGTCTACCTGGACACAGAGACCTATTTCTGGGCGTGGCCGAGCGATGTGGAGCGCATACGCTACGCACACCTGCGCGTGGGTGCCGACAACGCTTACCAGCGCTCGCTCATGGCAGTGGGGGCCATCATTGCCAACCATCTGGTGAGCGCCATCGATGCCATGTGGCTGGCCAAGCGGAGCAATCGCCACGCGCACCAGGGGGGCGTGGAATTGGGGGTGGATTGGAGGTATTCTGCGGCCGGCGCCACCATGCGAGTGGCCGCTCTGTATCGTTTCTGAGCCTTTCCTTGGACACATTTGGCGGGGGAGGGGAGTTTGCCCTCACCTACAAGTCCCCAGTTTTCCTCTTCCGGCTGGGCTTCACCCACTACTCCTGTGCCAGCCTGGAGTGCTGTGCCATCTTCTCAGGCCCAGCTGCGACAAAGTGCCCTAAAAGGCCGAACGGGGGAGAAGAAAGCTTGGGCCTTGTGAGGTGGCCGGCTCCGCCCCTGCCCCTCAGCGTGGGACAGCAGGCCTGCCGTTCCCACCTTCGCGAACCCTTGGCGGGCACGTGACAAGCTGCTACTTCTTGCAGACGCGAGCGTGAGCTTTTCTGGGCGTTTCGCGTTGCAGGACTGAGGCTCATCTTGCGTCCGGCCTCTGCCGCCGCGATCTGGGGCTTGGCCCTTGCGTGCGGCGCGCCCTCGCTCGGCATTTCGGCAATACCCCAACATTTTGTCTGCAACTTTGTGCCCTGATGCTCTGTATGAAGAGCTGCAATGACGACCCCTGACGAGTACAGTGCGCTACTGAGTCGGCTGGCGGAGGTGGGCGAGGCCCTCCTCCCCTGCCAGGATCTGGACGCCTTGCTGGACGCGCTCATCGACGGTGCAGTGCGCTTGGTTGGCTGCTGCCAGGCGTCGCTGATGCTCTTCGACGCGCAGATGCTTCGCCTTACCCACGAGCGGGTGCGGGGCTTCCCGGCGTCCCGATCGCTAGAAGCGCGACTGGTGCTCACCGAGGATGTGGCAAAATGGATGTACGAAGGCGGCGAGCTGCTCGCCTTGGCAGAGGAGCAAGGGGCGAGGTTTCTGATGATGTTCGCACCGGGGGAGGCGCGCCACTTCCGTTGTGAGCTACGTCTTCCTTTCTACGTGAAAGGCCTCCTGGTGGGCGTGCTCAGTCTGGGGCAAAAGGGAGATGGCACCGACTATGGCGCTCGCGAGCTGGACGCCTTGCGTGTGCTCATGAGCCAGGGGGTGATGTGCCTGGAGCGGCTCCTCCCACAGGAGCAACGCATGACTGGCGGCCAGGGAAAACAAGCCAGGCAACGGCTGATTGGCTTCCAGGTGCGAGGGCAGGAAGGGGAGCCTGAACTGCTGGGGCAGTCGCCGGCGATGCAAGCCGTGCGCCAGCTCATCGACGAGGTGGCCCCCCGCGATGTGCCCGTGCTCATTGCCGGCGAGAGTGGCACGGGCAAAGAGCTGGTGGCCCGAGCAATCCACCGCAAGAGCCAGCGCGCCACATGTCCCATGGTGACGGTCAACTGCGCTGCACTTCCCGACGCTCTGGTGGAGAGCGAGCTGTTCGGCCACGAGAAAGGAGCCTTCACTGGCGCATGTTCTCGCAAAATGGGCAAGTTCGAGTTTGCCCATGGCTCAACGCTCTTCTTGGACGAAATAGGCGACATGAGCCTCGCCGTCCAGGCCAAGCTTTTGCGGGTCATCGAATTGGGGACTTTCCAGCGGGTGGGTGGTAACGACACCTTGCAGGTTGACGTGCGCCTGATTACTGCCACCAACCGCGACTTGCGCCAGGAGATTAACCTGGGCAGGTTCCGCGAAGATCTTTACTACCGGATCAACGTGGTTGAAATCGCACTTCCTCCCCTCCGTCAGCGTCGGGAGGATATCCCCCTGTTGGCCGATTTCTTTGTCAGGCGCTTTGCCAGGAGGTACCAGAAGCCCCTCAAAGGCATTGACCCGCGCGCGCAGCAGAGGCTTGTCGCCTACGATTATCCCGGCAACGTCAGGGAGCTCCAAAACATCATCGAACGGGCCGTGATTCTCGAGCGCGGACCCTATCTCACCTTTCACCTCGTGCCCTTTTCTCCGCTGGAGGGGAAGGCCCTGGTAGCGGACAGCGAGCACTTGACCCTCGAGCAACTGGAGCGGCGCTACATCGAGCAGGTCATGCGCGCCGTGGGGCACAACAAATCGCAAGCGGCGCGCATCTTGGGCATTGCCCGCAAGACACTGCGAGAAAAGTTAGTCAAATACCGCATCGCCCCGCCGTGAGTGGTACGGCCCGTGCCGCGGACATGGGGGATTTGTACCACTTCACCGAGGCCCCCCAGAATCACTTCTGCCGCGTAGCCAGAACCGTTTTCTGTGACCTGCCATCTCTTGCCTTCACAAATGGTTAGAATGCCCACGAAAAGAGCACCCAAACCGCTTTTCGTCCGTCATGGCATAGGAATTGAAGATGGGCTGGGAGGATGGTGAACAAACCGAGGAGGCCCATGAGATGAAAGCGACACGCGTTGTGCTGCTGAGTGCCATCGTCGCCCTGTGTGGCGTCCTTCCGGCGAAGGCCGGTGCGCCGAATGGAGAGTACGAGCGCTACCTGATTGCCTGCCTGAGCGATGGCAACCGCGGGGTGCGCACCAGCGCCGCGCAGCTCCTTGGCGACAGGCAATGCCGGGCGGCGGTGCCCCGCCTCATGTGGATGGTCGAACACGACCTCGACTATGCGGCGCGCATTACTGCCGCGGTGGCTCTGTGCAAGATCGGCGACCCGCAGGCCTTGCCGCTCTTGCGCCGTCGCGCCAAGCAGGACGTCAACAAGACGGTGCGACGCGTGCTGGCAGGAGTCGTGCAGGCCATGGAAAGCACCAGGCTGGCAGACCGGCTCTGACCTAAGGTGTGTGCACAGTGGGCAGAGGGCAGGAGTTGTCGCTCCTGTCCTCTGCCCTTTTGTCTTTGGCGACGCAAGCCCTTCCTACCGCTGTGCCCGTGCGCTCATGGCATAACGGTAGAGAAACAGGCAGAGACCGAGGAAAGCCCCAAGACTCACCAGCATCCCCACATGCCAGTTGCCGAGCATCGTCTCGGCAAGGCCAATGTGCAGCCTGTCGCCCGCCACAAGTGCCAGGAAGGCGCTCACCACTCCCATGATGGATCCCCCGGCGATGAAGCCCGAGGCGATGAGCGTCCCTTTCTCGCGCCGGGCAGTGTTCAGGGCCTCGTCCTTGCTGCGATGCGCCACCCAGTGAGCGATCAGCCCTCCGACGATAAGCGGGGTGTTGAGCTCGATGGGCAGGTACATGCCCAAGGCAAAGGCGAGAGGTGGCACGCCGATCATCTCCAGCGTGAGGGCCATAAAGACCCCTGCCCCGTACAGGCCCCACGGCACTTGCGAGCTGGTGAAAAGGACGTTGAGGACCGCCGCCATTGCGTTCGCCTGGGGAGCGGCCATCGGCGAGGGGTGCTCCTCAGAGGGCACAAACCCGTACACTTTGTTGAGGAGCAACACGACGCCGCCCACGGCCAAGGAGGCTACCAGGGCCCCTAAGAACTTGAGCCGCTCCTGGTTGAACGGCGTAGAACCGATCCAATAGCCGATCTTCAGGTCGGTGATGAACCCCCCGGCCATGGAGAGCGCAGTGCAGACGACGGTGCCGATGATCAGTGCCGACAGCATGCCGCTTGTTCCAGAAAGCCCCAACTTCACCAGGATGATGCTGCTGACAATCAGGGTCATGAGCGTCATGCCGGAAACGGGGTTGACCCCCACAATGGCCGTGGCGCGCGCAGCCACCGTGGTGAACAGAAACGCGATGACTAATGCCAGGAGCAGCGCCGCCACCGCATGGAGCCAGCTCGCTACCACCCAGGCGCGGAAGAATAGGAGAATGCACACGGTGACCAGGCCAATGAGGAGGAGGAGCACGGACATGGGGATGTCGCGGTCAGTCCTGGCAACGTCGCCACCGGTGCTGGCCGCTTTACCCGCGAAAATCTCCTTGAAGCCCACGGTAAATGCCTGGGCGATAATCTTGATGTTTTTGGCGATGCCAATGATACCCGCGCAGGCGATCCCGCCGATGCCGATGTGGCGGATATAAGAGGTGAAAATCTGCTCGGCAGACATGTGACTGATGGGTAAGCTTCCGGGCAGAAGGGTGACGCCCAGGTGCTGCCCGAAGAACCAGGTCAGAGGAATGAGCACCAGCCAGGAAACGAAGCTCCCGGCGCAGATGATCGATGCATAGCGCAAGCCGATGATGTAGCCCAAGCCCATGACCGCCGCCCCGGCGTTGAGCTTGAGCACCAACTTTGCCTTGTCGGCAAGCGCCGCGCCCCATGGCACCAAGCGCGTGGAGATTACCTCCGCCCACATGCCAAATGTGGCAACCGCAAAGTCGTAGATGCCTCCCATCGCGGCAGAAATGAGCAAGACAACCGCTTGCGCTCCGCCACTCTCCCCGGTCACCAACACCTCGGTTGTGGCCGTCGCCTCGGGAAACGGGAGATGACCGTGCTGTTCCGCGACAAAGTAACGGCGCAGCGGGATGAGAAAGAGGATGCCCAAAATTCCGCCGAAAAGGGAGGCTAAGAAGATCTGAAAAAAGTTGGCCTGCAGCTTGAGGATGTACAGAGCGGGGATGGTGAATATCGCCCCCGCCACGATGACCCCAGAGGCAGCGCCGATGGACTGGATGATCACGTTTTCCAGGATGGTGTTCCGCCGCGCGTAGAGCCCGGCCAGTCCCACTGCCAGGATCGCAATGGGGATTGCGGCTTCGAAGACCTGGCCGATCTTCAGACCGAGGTAGGCTGCAGCGGCTGTAAACACGGCCGCCATGAGCAGGCCCCAGAAGATGGCCCGTCCACTGGCCTCTGCGGGCACTGGAGAAGGCGGCACATAAGGCACGTACACCTCGCCCTTATTGAGCGGACGGTAGGCGTTTGGCGGCAGGGTCTTGTGCGTCGGTTCCATAGCTCCTCCGTAATATGCCTTCGACATAGGAGTCTGCTCTGCTACCTCAGCAGCGTCAGGTTGCGCCAAATATACGCAAAATCCGCATAGCGCGCAAGCAGGAAAAGGTCTCCCGAAGCTCTTTGCGCTCATCAGAAAGCCGAAAACCACTTGCAAAGGAGGAAGGAGTCGGTTAAATTTGCACTCGACGCCCGGGAGGGCAGGCGAGCAAGTTGGCGGGATGGCAGGACACGCCGGAGCGGTGTGTACCCGGCGCGCCCTGGCTCTCAAATGACCCGTCCGGCCCGCTGCGGCTCTTTCTCCGCAACCTGCAGCCGATGGAGAAGCAGATCGCGGTCAATTCTTTGAAAAAGCCGGATAGCCGGAAACGGTCGGTGCAATACCGGTATGGCGTTGCGTTGATACAGAGCCGCCATACGAACCTGGTCCATGTCCACCCCGGTGACGTCGCTGCCCAGGTTGACCAGGACAAGGAAGGGCACGCCGCTGTGCCTCAGGAGGGCAATGGCGTCAGGCGAAACGGGTTCCCAGCGCGGCGCAAAGAGCACGACGTCCGCCCAGCGCGCCATGGCCGCCAGGTAGTGGTCGGTTGCCGACTTGGCGTCGTAGTAGCAACGCTGGCTCAGGGTCTCAAGGAGCTTTGGCACTTGCTCATCATCCGGGCGGGAGTAGATGAGGGCCACCTTCCAAGGGGGCACATGGCTGCGGTAGATGTGGCGAAATACCTCTGGATGCATGTTGTACGCCTGCCTGAGAGCAGTGCGGTGCACCTCCGAGAGGTGGGCCAGCTCCAGGTCCAGTGCTCCCATGCGCGTGCCCAGCTCGGCAGACAGTTCCTCTGGCAGGGCGCGTGCTTGCTCCTCCAGCTCGCGCCAAGAGGATGGCTCGAGGCCAGCCAACTCCGCCGCCTTCTCAATGAGTGCAATCAGACAGGACCGGTGCCACCCATAGACGTCACGCAGAAAAGCTGCACCTGCACGCTCCGGCCGTTCGTTGCTGTGCTCTGCGCACACGAAAAGGGCAGGGAGTGGACGGAGAAGCGGCGGGATCACATGGCCCGCAAGTAGATGAGGTCAGGTAGTTGCGCTCATGGCCATCTCCTTTCTCATCGCCGAGTGCATTTTTGGGCGGTCGCGGGAAAATGGCTTGCCCCGGACGCAGTATAACAAAACCTTTTCATGAATGCAAGGCATCGATGCGATTTATATCGTATCTCTGTTCATGTATCCCGTTGATGTTTCCGCGGCGTCTTGGGCGAGTGCTGCGCGACGCCGCCTTGGGGTGAGAGAACGAGGGGAGAAGAGAGATGCAGTTGCAACAGCTGGCGGGTTTCTATTGGAGTGCGCGCTACAACAGCTTTTCCCTCGCCGCCCGGTGCTTGAACGTCGGCCAGTCGGCCATCAGCCACCAGGTGAAGGCGTTGGAGGCTGAGCTGGGGGTCAAGCTCTATGAACGCGTGGGCAAGGGCATCCAGCTCACCGAAAACGGGAAGGTCCTGTTCGAGTATGCCGCCGCCGTCATCCGGAAACTGGACGACTTGGAGGCACACTTTGTCGAGCTCGCGCACAAGGGGAGCAGACGGAGTGCTCTTGCTGCCTACCGAGGGTTCATGATGTACCGATTGCCGCAGTGCGTCGAGGAGTTCCAGAGGCGCCACCCGGACGTGCAGGTGACCATCATGAACCGCATCCTGGACAGTGAGATCCTGGCTATGGTCCTGGCCGGGGAAATCGACTTTGGCATCACGGCTTCCTGGAACGATTTCGCCGGCATGGATTTCTTTGAGATCGCCCGCTACGACATCTTCCTCTGCACTGCGCCGGGCCATCGTCTTGCCGGGCGCGCCCGAGTCACACTCCGGGAGATTGCCCAGGAGCCCCTCATCCTGTACGAGCGTTGCAACTCCATCAGGCGGTGCATCGACGAGGTGTTCGAACGCGCCGGCTTGTGGCCCACGGTCAGAATTGAGGCCGGGGGAGCCGAGGTCATCAAGGAGTACGTGCGCAGAGGGCTTGGCGTGACCATTATCTCAGGCATTTCCCTGTCTGTCCAAGATGCCCAACCTTTGGCGATGATCCCGGTGACTGAGTACCTTGGCGAGCTGGGCTACGGGGTGGCCATTCGGAAAGGCAAATATTTGTCACCGGTGGCAAAGGAGTTCCTCCGCATCCTTGGGGTGGAGAGGAACCTTCTCGCGGCGTTTTGAAAGGAGCCTCCCCCTGCTGATGGCACGGCAAGCGGCCTGACAGGAAGGCTGTCACTGTGGCACCATTGGCAGCGACATCGACAAGGGGGACGCCAAGACTTTAGAGCACTGATTATGCAAGCCTTGCGACCTGCTCAGTGAGCACCGCGCGCCTTGGCACAGGGGTTGCACCTCCATGGGGCGAAGTGGTCATCACGAAAAGAGGAGGTGAAGGAGATGGCTATGCAAGATTGGGATGTGTTGCGCGAGAGAGCACTTCGCCGCGCAGAGCGGTGGGCGCGCTGGTTGAACGAGATGGGCCTGGGCGAATCCGAGAAGATCGATGAATGCAACTGGGCTCCCCGCATGGATGTGGTTGAGACGGAAAGTGAGTGGATTGTCTCGCTGGACCTGCCGGGCGTGAAGAAGGAAGACGTCAAGGTCAACTACCACGACGGTCTGATCGTCATCAGCGGCGAGAAGAAAAAGGAGACGGTGCAGACGCCGTACCTGAGCGAGCGCGTCTACGGCCGTTTCTGCCGCAGCCTGCACGTGCCGTCCACCATCGACCCGGCGCGCATCGAGGCACAGCTGCGTGATGGCGTGCTCAAGGTCATCCTGCACAAGAGCGAGGCGGCCAAGCCGAAGTCCATCGAAGTGGTTGCCGACTGAGCAGAAGAGTTGCGCACAGAGGGGTCCCGCTGGGCCGCACGGTGGGCAGGGGCCCCTCACTGTTTTCTGGAAAAAGGAACTCGAAGCACGAAGCGACAGTCAAATGAGCACCAGTGGCCAAGAAATCCCAAACCTTGCTGACCCTAACCGAGAGGAGGTAACGCGGCGATGTTCTATTCACCCTACGATTGGCTCCTGCTACCTGCGATGGCGCTGGCCTTGTACGCCCAGTACAAGGTGCGCTCTACCTACCAACGTTTCAGCCAAATCCGCGCCGCCGCCGGCCTTACGGGCGCACAGGTGGCAAACCGACTGCTTCGAGCGAGCAATATTAACGATGTGACGGTGGAAGAGACGAGCGGCACCCTTTCGGACCACTACGATCCGGTGAGAAAGGTTCTCCGGCTCTCTTCGGGTGTCTACGCCTCTGATTCGATAGCGGCTTTGGGGGTGGCAGCCCATGAGACAGGACACGCTGAGCAGCACGCCACCGGGTACCTACCCTTGCGTCTCCGCCACAGCATCGTGGCCTTGGCGAACTTTGGCTCCTCGCTGGCGATTCCGCTCTTCTTGGTGGGTCTGCTGCTGAGCATCCCCAGTTTGATGACTCTGGGAATCCTGTTCTTTGCCGGGGCGGTGCTTTTCCAGGTGGTGACCCTGCCGGTAGAGTTCGATGCCAGCAGGCGGGCCTTAGCGCGTCTGCAGTCGGCTGGCTTCCTGAGCGAAAGCGAGGTGGGAGGGGCGCGGAAGGTGTTGAGCGCCGCAGCGCTCACCTACATCGCTGCCACCGCGGTGGCCCTGGTGCAGCTGCTCCGCTTGATCATGCTGCGCAGCTCGCGGGACTGAGCTTGGGGTTGTGCGGGCTGCACCATGGGGTGCAGCCACGTCTCCTTCAGCCTCTCCGCTGGCCTTAGTCGGTTGCGATCGGTCCAGAGGGCGCAGGCGTAGCGTTTTTCCTTCGAGTCTGCCTTCAAGTCTGTCACCTGTCTGTCAGGCGAAGGCGGCGACCTGCCACTTCTGTCATGCTCCCCTTGCAGGACAGAGAAATCCGCATGGTGACCTAAGGCTTTGAAAGTGCCAAGCTTGCCGCGGCGATCTGCTTGTTGGCACGCTTGTTGCAGCTACGTGGGGCGAACATGTGCGGGGGTTCAAGATAGAGGGAATCAAGCAAAAGCAGGAGGTGAGAGGTCATGGCAATCGTCAGATGGCGTCCGTGGCGTGACCTGTATCGGCTCCAGGAGGACATGGATCGCTTCATCGATGACTTCTTCCATGGGTTCCCGGGCCGTGAGGTCGAGACCGGCATGTGGAGTCCCAGCGTGGACATTTGCGAGACCGAGGATGCGGTGATTGTGACCGCCGAAGTTCCCGGCATGAAGAAGGATGACATCAAGATCTCCATCCAGGACAACGTGCTGATGCTCAAGGGGGAGAAGCATCAGGAGAAGGAGGCGAAGCAGGAGAACTACCATCGGCTGGAGCGTGTGTACGGGAGCTTCCGTCGGTCCTTCAGCCTGCCGGCCTCGGTGGACGCTTCGAAGGTGAAGGCCTCCTACAAGGACGGTGTGCTCAGGATCGAGCTGCCGAAGAAGGAGGAGGCGCGGCCCAAGGAAATCCCGATCAGCGTCCAGTGATCCTGAGTGCGACAACAGCGGCTGTCCTTCTGGACCGATGCGGCGTTCCCGCCGCGTGAATGAGGGCTTCGTGAGTACCCCACCTCAAATGGGGTACTCACGTTTTGTATAGATGGCGAAATGCGAAAGACTGGTTATGCGAGAAAATGACGAACAGATGGTGCCGAGCGCAGAAGAGGCCCGCATCTCCGTAGACGCCGGGGCCCAGGGCAGCGGCGAGGAGGCGCGTGAGGAGATCATCCCTGTGCAGATTGTCGGCGGCGAAAGCGAGCACCCTGCGGAACAGAAGCTGGCGGAGAGCGCTGCCACTTACCTTGATCAACTGCGTCGTACCCAGGCGGACTTTGTCAACTACAAACGGCGTGTGGAACGTGAGCGCGCCGATTTCGCCGCTGCGGGCCGGCGCGAGGTGCTCAGGGCCCTATTGCCGGTGTTGGACGATTTCGACAATCTGCTCGCTTACCACGGACAGGAGCAAGGCGGTGCAGCAACTGGCCTGCGTCAGGTTGCCGAGAAGCTGCGGCGCGTTCTTACCGACAGCGGCCTGCAGCGTTTCGGCGAGGTCGGAGAGCGTTTCGATCCCGAGCTGCATGAGGCCGTGGCGACCGAGCCATGTTCGCCAGAGTTGGATGGGCTGCTTCTGGAAGTGTGGCAGCCTGGCTACAGGGTAGATGGCCAGGTGCTGCGGGCCGCCAAGGTCAAGGTCGGGCGAGCGGGGCGCGAAGGTGAGCTGTGACTATGCCCAAGCGGGATTACTACGAAATACTCGGAGTGAGCGAGAACGCTACCGCCGATGAGATCAAGAAGGCCTATCGGCGGCTGGCCAAGCAGTATCATCCCGATGCGAATCCCGGCAACAAGGCGGCCGAAGAAAAGTTCAAGGAGATTTCTGAGGCGCACGCCGTGCTGAGCGATCCGAAGAAGCGTGCGCAATATGACCAGATGCGGCGTTTGGGGGCGTTCGATGCTGATGGTGCGCGCAGGTTTCAGGGCGCAGGCTTTGACTTTTCCGACCTGGCCAGCATTTTTGGCGGTGGCCGCCGCACCGGGGCGCGTCGCTTCTCCTTCGAGGATTTTGGGGGATTCGGTGGCCTGGGCGATCTGCTCAGCCAATTCTTCGACCACAGTGACCTGTTCAGAGGGCGCGAGAGAGAGGAGGCCGCCGGCGACATCCAGGTGGAACTGGAAGTGGCGCCAGAGGTGGCACAGCAGGGTGGCAAGCAGAGTTTCACCGTAGACAAAGACGAGAGGTGTTCCCATTGTGAAGGCCGCGGCGGGGAGGATCCCACAACTTGCCCCAACTGCGGCGGGACCGGACACGTCATTTCCAGTCAAGGGTTCTTTTCCGTAAGCCGGCCGTGCCCCAGATGCTTGGGGCGTGGAGTGGTGTTCAAGAAGGTGTGTCGCGCATGTGCTGGTCGCGGGGTGCAGAGGGTTCGCAAGACCTATGCGGTGCGCATTCCGCCTGGCGCCCATGATGGCCTGAAGCTCCGCCTGCGCGGCCAAGGCGAACCGAGCGGACCCCGGGCTGCGCCAGGTGACCTCTTGGTGGTACTCCGCGTGCGGGGCAAGGGCTTCTTTGATGTGCGTGGTGCCGACGTCTACTGCGACGTGTACATCGACCGGAGGCATGCCGAGCAGGGCACGCGCCTGCGCGTGCGCACCATCGATGGCCGCAAGGTGGAACTGAGAATCCCCCCTGGCACGCAGGACGGAGCAGTGTTCCGCCTGACCGGTCTTGGGCTGAAGACCGATGGACGCCAAGGGAACCAATACGTGAGGGTGAAGGTCAAAGACTAAGCGTGCCCGACCAAACAGGCCTGGGGCGCACCAGAGCGTGCATTGCGAAACAACCGAGGAAAAGGCTATGACGCGGAAGACCAGGGGAGTGCTGATTGGCGGCATCGTGCTTGGCGTCGTTGTGGGACTGCTGGTGGCGGCCAACTTCGATTGGACCAAGCATGGTCTGGCCGAGGAGAAGGCCCTGCAGCCAGCCACAACCGCCATTGGCCAGGCACAGCCGCTCAATTTGGACAGGCGCGCGCTGGCCGAGGCCATCAACGACCTGTACGTGGATATTGTCGACAGGGTAAGCCCGGCGGTGGTCACCATCATCAGCGAGAGCAAGGTGAGGCGCCGCAGCCCGTTTGCCGAGTTCTTCGGGGATGAGTTCTTCCGGCGCTTCTTCGACTTCCCCGAGCAGCAGGAGGAGTTAGCGCAGGTTTTGGGCTCGGGCGTGGTAGTGCGGCCGGAAGGGTACGTGCTCACCAACCACCACGTAGTGGCTGAGGCCGTCCAGGTGAAGGTTTTGCTGGGCAAGGACGAGTACAAGGCGAAAGTCGTCGGCAGCGACGCGAAGACCGACGTGGCGGTGCTGCAGATTCAGGACGGGAAAAAGTTCGCCACAGCGCCGTTTGGCGACTCTGACAAGCTGCGCATCGGTGAGGAAGTGCTGGCCTTTGGCACACCGTTCAGCCCACAGCTGGAATGCTCCGTCAGCAAGGGCATTGTCAGCGCCAAGGGGCGAGCGAACCTCCCCATCCAGGGGAGCGAGATCAGGTACTTCAACTTTATTCAAACCGATGCGGCCATCAACCCCGGCAATAGCGGTGGGCCGCTGGTGAACCTCTATGGCGAGTTGGTGGGCATCAACACCGCCATCGTCGGGCAGGCCAATGTGGGTATCGGCTTCGCCATCCCCATCAACACCGCGAAATGGGTCATGGAACAGCTCATCGAGAAAGGCGAGGTGACCCGTGGCTGGTTGGGCGTGATCATTCAGCCGGTGGATGCTGCCATGGCCAAGGCGCTGAAGATGGACTCCCCGCGCGGCGTGGTGGTGTCCGAGGTGAGCCAGGGGAGCCCCGCGGAGAAAGCGGGCATCAAAGAGGGCGACATCATCCTTGCGGTCGATGGCACACCAGTGGACAACCCGGACCAGCTCTCCACGCGCATTGCATCTACTGCCCCGGGCACGCGGGTTACTCTGACCATCAACCGCAAGGGGAATACTCGCCAAGTGTCGGTCAAGTTGGGCACGCTGCCCGAAGAAGGCAGCGTCAAGGTGGGCGGGGCGAGGAAATCTTCCACCAGGCTGGGGTTCAGCGTCCAGGACCTGACTGACGAGCTGGCGGCGCGCTATGGGCTCAAGGGCCAAGAGGGCGTGCTGGTCACCGCGGTGGAGCGCGGCAGCATCGCAGCGCGCAGTGGGCTGCGCCCTGGCCAGCTGATCAAAGAGGCCAACCAGGTGCCCGTGCGCAACGTGCGCGAGCTTCAGGAGGAGCTGGACAAGTTGAGCCCAGGCGACGTCCTCCTGCTGCGCATCTACTACCAGAACCGGCACCTGTTCATTTCCATACCGGTGCCAGAAGAGTGAACGATTGACACCCATCCGGGCAGAGGAAGGGCCGAGGAAACGGAGGGAGCGAGCAGATGCCGACCTACGAGTATCGCTGCGCACAGTGTGAGTATCAGTTTGAGGTCTTTCAGTCCATCAAGGACGAGCCTGTGAAGACGTGCCCACGGTGCGGTGGCAGGGTCCGCCGCCTGATAGGCGGGGGAAATGGCCTGATCTTCAAAGGCAGTGGTTTTTACATCACCGACTACCGCAACAAAGGGCAGAAGTCCGGCGGCAAGAACGATTCAGGCAAGGGCGGGGGTTCGAGCACTGACAGCTCCGACTGCCCCCTGCCCTGAGAACTCTGCCAGGGTAGACTGTCATCGTGACAGATTGGCAAGGAATAGGGGGCGCATCGCGGCGCACGAGCTGGTGGCTAACTCTTGCAATTTCAAGGAGCGGCAGAGACGCCAGGGGCTATCACTAGCTGTGGCACAACATTTGAATGTTCCTCCCTCGATGGCGCAAGCCTCGTGGTGAGGGAACATCACAAAATGGGCAAAAGGAGGTTTGACTCATGGGAAAGATAATCGGCATTGATTTGGGGACGACCAACTCCTGCGTGGCGGTGATGGAAGGCGGCGAGCCGGTGGTTATTCCCAACCAGGAAGGGTCGCGCACCACGCCGTCGGAGGTCGCCTTCACCAAGACCGGCGAACGATTGGTGGGGCAGGTCGCCAAGCGTCAGGCGATAACCAACCCGGAAAACACCGTCTATTCCATCAAGCGCTTCATGGGCCGGCGCTATGACGAGGTCCTGGATGAAAGCCAGCAGGTGCCGTACAAGGTCGTCCGTGGCAAGAACGACGTCGCCCGTGTCAAGATCGGCGACAAGGAGTACTCGCCGCAAGAGATCTCCGCTATGATTCTGCAGAAGATGAAGCAGACTGCTGAGGACTATTTAGGCGAGAAGGTCACCGAGGCGGTGATCACGGTGCCCGCCTACTTCAACGACAGCCAGCGCAACGCCACCAAAGAGGCGGGCGAGATTGCGGGCCTCAAGGTGCGGCGCATCATCAACGAGCCCACTGCGGCCTCGTTAGCGTACGGCCTGGACAAGAAGAAGGACGAGAAGATCGCCGTGTTCGACCTGGGCGGCGGCACCTTCGACATTTCCATTCTGGAGATCGGCGACGGCGTCTTCGAAGTCAAGGCGACCAATGGCGACACCCATTTGGGCGGCGATGACTTTGATCAGCGCATCATCGATTGGATTGTGAGCGAGTTCAAGAAGCAGGAAGGGGTGGATCTGTCCAAGGACCCCATGGCCTTGCAGCGCCTCAAGGAAGCGGCAGAAAAGGCCAAGTGTGAGCTCTCCACAGTGACGCAGACCGACATCAACTTGCCGTTCATTACGGCGACGGACACAGGGCCCAAGCATCTGAACATGACCCTGACACGGGCCAAGTTCGAGCAGCTGTGTGAGGACCTTTTCCAGAGGACCATTGAGCCGTGCCGCATTGCCTTGAAGGATGCAGGTCTGACGCCCGCCGACATCGACGAGGTGGTGCTGGTGGGTGGCGCCACGCGCATGCCTAAGGTACAGCAGATTGTGCGCGAGCTCTTTGGCAAGGAGCCCCACAAGGGCGTGAACCCGGACGAGGTCGTCGCCGTAGGCGCGGCCATTCAGGGCGGGGTGTTGGCCGGTGAGGTCTCCGACGTGCTGCTCCTGGACGTGACGCCGCTGTCCCTTGGTATCGAGACGCTGGGTGGGGTGTTCACCAAGCTCATCGAGAAGAACACCACCATCCCCACGCGGAAGACGGAGATCTTCTCGACGGCTGCCGACGGGCAGACCTCGGTGGAGATTCACGTGCTGCAGGGCGAGCGGCCCATGGCGATCGACAATCGTACGCTCGGCCGCTTCCACCTAGATGGTATTCCCCCTGCGCCGCGCGGCGTGCCCCAAATCGAGGTCACCTTCGACATCGACGCCAATGGCATCCTCAATGTCAGCGCGCGCGACAAGGCAACCGGCAAGGAGCAGTCCATCCGCATCGAGGCTTCTACCGGTCTGACCAAGGAAGAGGTGGAGAAGATGGTGCGCGACGCGCAGCAGCATGCAGCAGAGGATAGGAAGCGTCGCGAATTAGTGGACGCCCGCAACATGGCCGATAACGTCGTCTACCAGACGGAAAAGAACCTCAAGGAGCTGGGCGACAAGATCGACAGCGACAGCAAGAGCCGTCTGGAGGGCGCCATGTCGCGGGTCAAAGACGCCATAAGGGGCGACAACGTGCAAGAAATCAAGTCGGCGGTTGACGGCCTGAACCAAGTCTGGGCCGACGTCTCCTCCAAGCTCTACGAGCGGACCACCGCTCAGCAACGGGCTTCTGCCCAGGGCGGGGAGCAGGCGCAAGAGGCCGACTATGAAGTTGTGGATGATGACAAGAAGAGCAAGTGATGATGGCGATGTGCATGTGAGCTTGCGTGATTGTGGGATGGATGCGAGGGCGAGGAGGTTGACTTCTCGCCTTTTTCGCAACTGCATTCTGAGGAGGGTGAAGATAGATGATTTTGTTTGACAAGTTGACCATCAAGACGCAGGAGGCGATTCAGCGGGCGCAGCGCTTGGCAAGCGAGCGCGGCCACCAGCAGATTGAGCCCGAACATCTGCTCTACGCGCTTGTGGAGCCGGCGGATGGCATTGTGCCGGCCATTCTCAAGAAGCTTGGTACCAGTCCGAGCGCCGTCTTGGACAAGCTGACCAGCGAGCTCGACCGCCTCCCGCGCGTCAGCGGCGGCGTGGGGCAAATCTACATCTCGCCGCGTGCCAACGAGTTGCTGGAAAAGTCGCTGAAAGAGGCTACTCAGCTCCGCGATGAATACGTCAGCGTGGAGCACCTGCTGCTGGCCGCCAGCGAGGACAAGGGTCCGGCCGGCCGCATCCTGCGCGAGGAGGGCGTCGGCAGAGACGCAATCCTGCAGGCGCTGCGTACGGTGCGTGGCAGCCAGCGCGTCACCGACCAGACCCCGGAGGACAAGTACCAGGCGTTGCAACGCTATGGCCGCGACCTCAATGACCTGGCGCGGCGCGGCAAGCTCGACCCGGTGATCGGCCGCGACGAGGAGATAAGGCGAGTGCTCCAGGTCCTGTCGCGCCGCACAAAGAACAACCCGGTGCTTATCGGCGAGCCCGGCGTGGGCAAGACGGCCATCGTCGAGGGGCTGGCGCAGCGCATCGTGGAGGGCGATGTGCCGGAAAACCTAAAGTCCAAACGGATCATCGCCCTTGACCTCGGTGCTCTGGTGGCTGGCACCAAATTCCGTGGCGAGTTCGAGGAGCGCCTCAAGGCGGTGCTGCGCGAAATCCAGGAGGCCGAAGGGGAAATCATCCTGTTTATCGACGAGCTGCACACCCTCGTCGGCGCAGGGGGCGCCGAGGGCGCTGTGGACGCCTCCAACATGCTGAAGCCAGCCCTGGCGCGTGGTGAACTGCGCTGTGTCGGGGCTACTACGCTTGACGAGTACCAGAAGTACATCGAGAAAGACGCTGCTCTGGAACGTCGCTTCCAGCCGGTGTATGTGGATGAGCCCAGCGTGGAGGACACCATCTCCATCCTGAGGGGCCTCAAGGAAAAATACGAGGTGCACCACGGCGTGCGCATCCAGGATGCGGCGCTCATCGCGGCGGCCACGCTCTCGGACCGCTACATCAGCGACCGCTTCCTGCCGGACAAGGCCATTGACCTCATCGATGAGGCTGCCTCCAAGCTGCGCATCGAAATTGACAGCATGCCCGAAGAGCTGGATGAAGTGGAGCGCAAGATCAAACAACTGGAAATCGAACGGGAAGCGCTGAAGAAGGAGAGCGATGAGGCCTCGCGCAAGCGGCTGGAGGCGGTGAACAGCGAGTTGGCCAATTTGGACGAGCAGCGCAAGGAGCTCCGTGCCCATTGGGAGCTGGAAAAGGGCACGATAAGCCGCATCCGCGAAATAAAGGAGGCCATTGACCAGGCAAAGACCGACATGGCCAAGGCCGAGCGCGAGGGCAATTTGGCCAGGGCCGCCGAACTGAAATATGGTCGGCTCACCGAACTGCAGAAGCAGCTCAATGAGCAAAACGCGCGCCTTGCTGAGTTGCAGCGCGAGCGCAAGATGCTCAAAGAAGAGGTGGACGAAGAGGACGTCGCGGAGGTGGTGTCCAAGTGGACCGGCATTCCGGTCAGCCGCATGCTGGAGAGCGAGCGTCAGAAGCTGCTGAAGATGGAGGAGCGCATTCACGAGCGCCTGGTAGACCAGCACGAAGCGGTGGAGGCGGTCGCCAATGCCATTCGCCGCGCCCGCGCCGGCCTGCAGGACGAGCATCGCCCGATAGGCTCTTTCATCTTCCTCGGCTCCACGGGTGTGGGCAAGACAGAACTGGCGCGCGCTCTGGCTGAGTTCCTCTTCGACGACGAACGGGCCATGGTGCGCATCGACATGTCCGAGTACATGGAGCGCCATTCCGTGTCGCGACTGATCGGTGCGCCGCCTGGCTACGTGGGATACGAGGAAGGAGGCCAGCTCACCGAGGCGGTCCGTCGCCGTCCGTACTCGGTTGTTCTTCTGGACGAGGTGGAAAAGGCCCATCCGGAGGTCTTCAACATCCTGCTGCAGGTGGTGGACGACGGGCGTCTGACCGACAACAAAGGGCGCACGGTGAATTTCCGGAATACCATTCTGATTATGACCTCCAACATCGGCGCTTCGCTCATCATGGAGTGCACGCGTCAGATCACCGACGAGAATCGCGCGGCTATCCACGCCGAGCTGAAGGAGGAAATCATGAAGCTGCTGCGGCAGACGCTACGCCCGGAGTTCCTCAACCGCATCGACGAGATCATCCTCTTCCAGTCGCTGTCGCGTGCCGACATCAGGAAGATTGTGCAGCTCCAGTTCCGGCATGTGCAGAAGCTGCTGGCTGTGCATGGCATCAACGCCGCGCTCACCCCGGCGGCTGCCGAGTACCTTGCCGAGCGGGGTTATGACCCTGCCTTCGGTGCACGACCACTGAAGAGGGTGATACAGCGCGAGCTGGTCAATCCCCTGTCGGCCAAAATTCTGGAGGGTGCCTTTGCGCAAGGCGACACGGTGGTCATCGACTGCAACGAGAAAGTGCTTGATTTTCGGGTGCAGAATCGATAAATTTTGCGCGGGTTTTGCCCGGTTCTTGGCAAGCCCGCGCTATTGTTTTCACCGCTTTGGGGCGTTCTCATCGGTAGGTTTGCGAATACGAGACAGGGAGGGCAGACATGAGGCGTTCGTGGCTGTTGGCGATTTCTCTTCTGGTGGTCGTCCTGCTGTTCGGCTGCGGCCCGCGGCAGACCGCCGAGCAGCTTTACTCACAAGGCGAAAACTTTGAGCTCAAGGGGAGCCAGCTTGACGAGCAGGGCAAGGCGGCCGAGAGCCTCAACATGTATAAAGAGGCGGCGAAGAGTTATGAGAAGCTCATTGCCAGGTACCCCAAGGCGGAAAAGAGCCCAGAGGCCCTGTACCGGCTGGGCACCCTGTACTTCAATAACCTGAAGGACGCCGAAAAGTCCATCGATGCCTACCGTCGGCTCATCGAGAAGTACCCCACCTGCCAGTGGGTGCCCCAGTCGCTCTTCATGATAGGCTATCGTTACGCCAACGACGTCAAGGACCTCGACAAGGCGTGCGAGGCGTACAATCGCTTCCTCGAGCAGTACCCCGATCATGAGCTCGCCCTTTCGGTCAAATGGGAGTTGGAGAACTTGGGCAAGGACCTGAGTGAGATCAAGTTCTTGGAGGACGTCGGCCAGGAGTCGACGCCGGCGGTGAGCAAGTAGCTTCTGCGCCGTTTCCTTTCTGGGCGGTGCATTGTCAGCCGATGTGCCTTTTCCCCTAACAGGGGAAGGATCGCGTCGGCTTTTTATTGCCTGTGCGGCAGCGGAACTTTTGCTCCCGCGCGGCGGTATATACCATCGAGTTTTGCGCGCAGCACAACAGTGGAGAGGTATGCGAAGAATCGGTGTTGGCCTGTTCGCCCTGACCTTAGGCGCAACCTTGGCAGCTGCTCAGCCCGTCGACCTGGGCGGTGTCAAGGCCAGTGCTAAGCTGAGCGACACGCGGGTGCCTCTGAATCGCACGGTGACCGTCACGGTCAGCGTGGAGTGGTCGGGTAACTTGGATGAGTACCACATCGAGGACGTCTCGCCGGTGGTGTCCAATTTGGAGCTGGTGGGCACTGCCAGCGCCAATCGGGTGGGGGAGGTGGATGGCCGGCCCTACGCCGTGCGCCAATACGAGTTTACCTATCGCCCGCAGAGCCTGGGCATGGCCTACGTGGAGGCGATGGTGGTCAACTACCAGGAGGCGAGCAGCGGCGAGCGGAGGAGCGTGGTGACGCCTCGCCTGGAGGTGCGGGTGGTGGATCCGGTGCCGGAATCTGGCCGGCGGCGGCTCCCGGTGCTGTGGGTGGTTGTGGGAGTAGTGCTCGGAGCTGTCGCTGGCCTTTCTTTTTGGGCTGTCAAAGAGCGACAGGCCCAGCGACACCGCCAAGAACAGGCCCAGCAGGTGGTGCCGCTGGAAGAACAGTACCTGCAAGAGCTGCCGCAGGCCGTCGACCTCAGGGCCCCTGCGCTGGATGCCAAGGAGAGTTCGGCACGCCTGTCCCGCTTGCTCCGCCGCTACCTGAGCGAGAAGTACAGTGTGCGCGCCCTGGAAGCCACCACCGACGAGGTGATCGCCAGCCTCAAGGCGGCAGGTGCGGAAGAACGCCTGGTGGAGGAGACTTCTGAAATTCTCCGCCAGTGCGATGTCCTCAAGTTTGCCGGCCCCAGTGCGGGGGATCCCGCGACGGTGCAACGCCTTTACACGCTTGTCGAGGACATTTTGCAACGAAATCTGCGCGCCCCTTCGCCCGCCCAGGGCAGCGCATGAACCTATCCCCCAAGCCGATGCGGACTGACATGGAAAGACACCCGGAGGAAAGCTGATGCACGTCGACATCGAAGCGATACATCGCAAGATCCAGCAGGAGAGCAAGTTTGTTGAAGACATTACGGCCGAGATCGGCAAGGTCATCGTCGGCCAGAAATACATGATCGAGAGGCTCCTCATTGGGCTGCTGTCCAACGGCCATGTGCTTCTGGAGGGCGTGCCGGGCTTGGCCAAGACCATGGCGGTGAAGACCCTTTCGGCCAGCATCAACACCAAATTCCAGCGCATCCAATTCACACCTGACCTGTTGCCTGCCGACCTGATTGGCACGTTGATCTACGATCAGCGGACCGGCAAGTTCAACACCAAGAAGGGCCCCATCTTCGCCAACTTGCTGCTTGCCGACGAAATCAACCGCTCGCCTGCCAAGGTGCAGTCGGCTCTCTTGGAGGCGATGCAGGAGCGACAGGTCACGATCGGCGAACAGACCTTCAAGCTGGACGACCCGTTTTTAGTGCTGGCCACGCAGAACCCCATCGAGCAGGAGGGTACCTACCCGCTGCCTGAGGCGCAGGTGGATCGCTTCATGCTGAAGCTCTCCATCGGCTACCCTGACAAGAACGAAGAGCTGGAGATCATGCGCCGCATGACCAAGGACGAAGTGCCACAGGCAAGCGCGGTCGTCTCGCCAGAGGATATCATCAAGGCGCGTGCCGTAGTGCGGGAAGTGTACATCGACGAGAAAGTGGAGCGCTACATCATCGACATCGTCTTTGCCAGCCGCACCCCCAAAGAGTACGGCTTGGACGAGCTGGAGGACCTCATTGCCTACGGCGCTTCGCCGCGTGCTTCCATCTACCTGTCGCTTGCGGCGAAAGCCCATGCTTTCCTGCGCCATCGCGGCTACGTGACGCCGGAGGACGTGCGCAGCATCGGCATGGATGTTTTGCGTCATCGCATCATCCTCACCTACGAGGCCGAAGCCGAGGAGGTCACCACCGAAGATGTGGTGCGCAAGATCCTCAACAAGATCGAAGTGCCGTGATGCGCAGGAGCGCGGAGATGGGCTGCGAAGAGAGCGATGATCCCCAAGGAGATTTTGAAAAAAGTCAAGGCCATCGAGATACAGACCCGTGGCCTTGTCAACGACGTCTTCTCCGGCGAGTACCACTCGGTATTTAAGGGCCGGGGCATGGACTTTTCAGAGGTGCGGGACTACCAGATCGGTGACGATATTCGCACCATCGATTGGAACGTCACTGCCCGCATGGGCCACCCGTATGTCAAGGTCTTCGAAGAAGAGCGCGAGCTCACGGTGGTGCTGCTGGTGGACGCCAGCTCCTCCGGCAACTTTGGCAGTGTGGAGCGCATGAAGGGCGAGATCGCCACCGAAATCTGCGCTCTCCTGGCGTTTTCCGCGATTCGCAACAACGACAAAGTCGGGCTCATCATCTTCACCGACCGCATCGAAAAGTTCGTGCCGCCGAAGAAGGGCAAGACGCACGTACTGCGTGTGGTGCGCGAATTGCTCTACCACCGCCCACAGGGGACGGGCACGGATATCGCCGGCGCGCTGGAGTACCTCAGCCGCGTGATTACTCGGCGCAGCGTGGTGTTTCTCGTGTCGGATTTCATCAGCAGCGGCTATGAGAAGGCCCTGCGCGTGGCCAACAAGAAACACGACCTGGTGGCGTTGACCATCACCGACCCGCGCGAGGTGTCGTTGCCCGACGTCGGTTTCATCGAGCTGGAGGACGCCGAAAGTGGTGAGGTCGTGCTGGTGGATACCTCCAGCGCCGAGGTGCGCGAGATGTTCCGGCAGCGGGCATTCACCGATGCGGAGGAGCGGGCGCGCATGTTGCGCACCATGAACGTCGACCACGTCGACATTCGCACTGACCAGTCATACGTCGAGCCTCTTATTCGCTTTTTCCGCATGCGCGCCAAGCGTTTCCGTTGACCAGGAATGCACTTCGACGAGGTTTGTGCATGAAGCGTACGCTTTTTCTTGCCACAGGCTTGGTTGTTGCGTTGTTGACTGGGCTGGTCGTGGGGTGCGGCAAGAAGTCCGCCCCCAGTGCCAACGCGGAGCTGGTCAGGGAATTTGCCAATGTGCTCTACAACCAGCAACTCTTCAAGCAGGCAGTGCAGGAGTATGAGCGCTACCTTGCCGAGTTCGCCAAGAATGACCGGGAGAGGGCCAACATCACCTACATCATTGGCGACATCTACTTCGACCGCCTCAAGGACTATGAGAATGCGCTGGCCTGCTATCTCCGCGTCAAGCACCTGTATCCGAATTCTCCCTTAGTGAGCGAGGCCAACAAGAAGATCGTCGCCTGCCTGGAGCGCATGCAGCGCTCGGTCGATGCGCAGCGCGCACTGGAGGAAAGCAGCGCCCTGGACAAGAGCCAGGTGCGCACCAGTCGCCCCGGCGAGGTTCTGGCAAGGATCGGCTCCCGTACCATTACCCAAGGGGATTTGGACTTTGAGATCAGCCAGCTGCCGCCGTACATGCAGGCGGAATTCAACACCCCGGAGAAGAAGATGGAGTTCCTCAAGAATTTAGTCGCTACTGAGCTCTTGTACGACACGGCGAAGCGACAAGGCTTGGAGAATGACAAAGAAGTGATTGAGGGCGCTTTCCAGGCCAAGCGCTCGCTCATGGTCAACAAACTGTTGCAGCAGGAGATCGCCCAAAAGATCGAGATAGACGAGTCCGCCTTGAAGCTCTACTTCCAGGCCTACAAGGACCGCTATGCGGTGAAGGACAAGGACGGCAAGGTCATCGAGGAGAAGCTCTTTACAGACGTTCGGGACCAGGTGGCGCGGGATTACTACCGGGAGAAGTTTCAGGAGAAGTACGAGGAGTTGCTTAGCAGGGTGATGGCTGCCGAGCAGGCGCAGATCTACGACAGCAAGGTGCGCTGAGTCAGGCGCAGCGAAGGTCACGGTGATGATTTCTCTCGGGCATAAAGTGCGGAAGCTATTGGCCGCCGGCGTGGTGGCTGGTGCGGCTCTTCTGGCGCCGGCGCAGGCGGCCATCACGGTGGAGTCGAAGGTCGACCGCGCCACCATCTACATCGGCGACCGCATCGTGTACACGGTGGCTGTGAAGCGGACTGCCGACGTGGTGGTGGAAATGCCGAGCCTGGGTGCAAACTTGGGCATGTTCGAAATCCGCGACTATGCCGTGCAAGAGCCCAGCAAGCAAGGGGACCTCATCACCGAGCAGACGGAGTATGTGATTTCCACGTTTGAGACTGGCGACTTCGAGATACCGCCGCTCACCATTCGCTACTACACGAGCGCGGACACCACCAGGCGGGAACTGTGCACCGAGCCGATAAAGATTACCGTGCTGAGCCTGAATCCTGACCAAGCCGGGGACATACGCGACATCAAACCGCCGCTGGAGATACCGCGAGACTGGCGCAGGCTCCTCCGCCATGTGGGGATCGGGGCGCTGGCTCTGCTTCTGCTGGCGGCGGCAGTGTTGGCCTTCATTCGCTACCGGAAAGGCAAAGGACTGCTCCCCAGGAGAGAAAAGCCCCCGCGACCTGCCCACGAGGTTGCTCTGGAGGAGCTTGATGCGCTTGTCGGGTCTGGCCTGTTGGAAAGAGGTGAGACGAAGCAGTTCTACAGCGCCCTTTCCGAGATCGTGCGACGCTACATCGAGGGGCGGTTCTATGTTGCAGCTCTGGAGATGACCACCGGCGAGGTGCTGCAGGCGATGGCGGAAGCCGCCGTGGGCAGCGCGGAGCGCGAGCTCCTGCGCGAATTGCTCGAGTTGAGCGACCTGGTGAAATTTGCCAAGTATCTCCCCAGTGTTCAGGAGAACGAGCGCGCCGTGCAGTTGGCTTACGACTTTGTGCAGCGCACGAAGTTAGTCGTGGCCGAGGTGGCCGCAGAGGCCGAAGCCATGGCCAACCAGGAAGTGGAGTTAGTTGGCGCGGCGGCAGGCCCGGAAGCAGAGGCGCAGCGGGACCAGGAGGGCGGGTAGATGGTGCGCTTTGCCAACCCGGAATTTCTCGCCCTACTGGCCGTCGTGCCGCTGCTGGTTCTGTGGTACCTCAAGCGGCAGCGCCGTGCCTCGGGCACCATAAAGTATTCCCAGGTGGGGACCCTCAAGCAAGTGGGGGCGGCACGCACCTCCCCGTGGCGGCACTCGCTGTTCGTGGCGCGCCTGTTGGCCATCGTCATGGCCATCGTCGCGTTTGCCCGGCCGCAGTCAGGGCGCACGGCGCAGGAGGTGACCACCGAGGGCGTAGACATCGTCATGGCCCTGGACATCTCCACCAGCATGCTGGCTGAGGACTTTAAGCCGAAGAATCGCGTCGAGGCCGCCAAGGAAGTGGCCGCGCAGTTCATTCGTGGTCGCAAGAGCGACCGCATCGGCCTGGTGGTGTTCGCCGGCAAGAGCTTCACGCAGTGCCCGCTGACTATGGATTACGGTGTGCTGCTGACCTTCATGAGCCAGATCGAGCCGGGCATGATCGAAGATGGCACCGCCATTGGCATGGGGCTGGCGAATGCCGTTAACAGGCTCCGGCAAAGTACCGCCAAGAGCAAGGTCATCATCCTGCTCACGGATGGAAGAAACAATCGCGGCGAGGTCGACCCCATCACCGCGGCACGCATTGCCCGGGCTTTCAAGGTACGCGTCTACACCATCGGCGTCGGTACACGGGGGGAGGCGCTGTACCCGGTACAAGACCCATTTTTCGGCAAGAGATATGTGCGCATGCCGGTGGAAATTGACGAGGACTTGCTCAAGGAGATCGCGAGGATCACCGGCGGCCGATATTTTCGGGCGACCGACACAGCCACCTTGGCCCGCATCTATCAGGAGATCGATGAGTTAGAGAAGACGAAGATCGAAGTCAAGGAGTATACGACCTACAAGGAGCTCTTCGTGCGCTTCTTGGGGGTAGCTTTCGCCGCGCTGATGGTTGAAGTAGTACTGGCGCACACGCGGTTCCGCAAGATCCCATAGGGACCTGAGCCATATGCTGCGGTTTGCCAACGAACACTTGCTGTACCTGTTGCTGCTGGTCCCCCTGCTGGTGGCTTTCTACGCGCTGGCCTTTCGCTGGAAGCGCCGAGCGATGGAGCGGTTTGGGCATCTGCCCTTGCTGCAGAAGCTTGCGGCCAACACCAGCAGGCGGCGCCAGGTATTGAAAGCGGCGTTGCTCGTGCTTGCCGTCAGCCTGATGATTTTGGCGCTGGCCCGCCCGCAGATCGGCACCAAGCTTGAGGAAGTCAAACGCAGCGGCGTCGACATCGTTGTCGCGCTCGACGTGTCGCTCTCCATGCAGGCCGAGGATGTAAAGCCTAACCGGCTCGCCAAGGCAAAGAGGGAGATCCAGCAGTTTATTGATCGCTTGCAAGGTGATAGGATCGGCTTGGTCGCCTTTGCCGGTGAGGCATTCCTGCAGTGCCCGCTGACCCTGGATTACGCGGGGGCAGAGATGTTTCTGGACATCATGGATCCCAGCCTCATCCCGACGCCGGGCACCGCCATCGGCGAGGCCATCGCCGTGGCGATGCGAGCCTTCGAGCAGAAAGAACGCAAGCACAAGGTGCTGGTGCTGGTCACCGATGGCGAGGACCACGGCTCCAACCCTGTGGAAGTGGCCAAGCAGGCCGCCCGCGAGGGAATTGTCATTTACACCATTGGCATCGGCTCGGTGGAAGGGGTGCCCATCCCCGTGTATGACCAGCGCGGCCAGCTGGTGGACTACAAGAAGGACAGAAGTGGGCAACGCGTCACTAGCAAACTGGATGAGATCACCCTACAGAAGATCGCCCAGGAGACAGGTGGTGCCTACTACCGCGCCACGGGTGGCGCCATGGAGCTCGACAAAATCTACGAGCGGATTGCCGGCATGGAGAAGAAAGAACTGGCCTCCTTGCGCTTTTCCCAGTTCGAAGACCGCTTTCAGTACATCCTCTTCGTCGTGTTGCTGCTGCTGATTGTGGAACCGCTCATCCCGGAACGACGTACACTTAGGCGAGAATGGCACGGGCGCTTTGAATAGTGGCGAGAACGGCTTATGCTGAATCGGTTGACGACAATTGTGCTTGTCCTCATGCTCCCTGCCATCGCGTGTGCCCAGGCGGGGCGCAAACGGGTGTTGGAAGGCAATCGCCTCTATGCCCAGGAGAAGTATGAGGCAGCTGCCGACAAGTATCGGGATGCCCTCAACCAGGACCCGCTTTCGCCCGTGATTCACTTCAACCTTGGCAACACTAGCTACAAGCGCCAGAACTACGAGGAGGCGCTCAAAGAGTACGACCAGTCCTTGAACAGTCCGGAAGTCGCCACGCAGGCAAAGGCCTACTACAACGTGGGCAACACCCTATTTCAAATGGGGAAGCTGCCGGAAAGCATCCTTGCCTACCAGAAGGCCCTGCAACTGGACCCTGACGATGTGGACGCCAAGTATAACCTCGAGTATGTGCGCGCCCTCCTGAAGAACAACGCCCAGAAGCAGCCAGCCGGTCAGCAGCAACAGCAACAGCAGCAACCAGAACAGCAGCAACAGGCGCAGCAGCAGGCGGGCGACCAAGGTGAGCAAGAGCAGCAGCGCCAGGAACAGGAGCAATCCGGCCAGGAAAAAGAACAGGAGCAGGCCAGGCAGCAGAAGGACCAGCAGGAGATGTCCAAGGAGGATGCGGCGCGCATCCTCGATGCGCTCAATCAGAGCGAAAAGGACGCCCAGGAGAGCCGCAAGGTAGCATCCCAGGGCAGTAGGCGTGTGCTGAAGGACTGGTAGCATGAGCAAGACTCTTTCCACAACCGTCACTGCGTGGAAGCGCTGCAATTACAGCAGCGTGGCCGCTGTGCTCCTGCTCCTTTGCGGCCTTGGCCCGCTATGGGGTGCCGACCTGACGGTCACCATGAGCGTGGACGCCAAGGTGGTGGCGGTCAATCAGCCCTTTACTCTGATCGTTGAGTACCAGGGGGCAAATGCCAACGATGCTGCTCCCCCTGAGCTGCCTGACTTGAGCGCCTTTGCCACTTATCTCGGCTCCAGTGGCACCTCGTCGAGCTTTCAGTTCATTAACGGCCGCATGTCGGTCAGCAAGAGCTTTTCCTTCCGCTACCTTGCGGTCAAGGAGGGGCAGTTCGAGATCCCTGCGGTGCAGGTCAATTACAAGGGGGAGGTTTTCAAGGCACAGCCGGTGACGTTGCAAGTGGTGGCGGGCCCTGCCCCTGCGCAACAGCCGGCCCCCGCAGGCCGCCCGCCGGAACAGTTGGGCAGCGACTCCGACATCGAGGGCAATCTCTTCCTCAAGGCCATTGTCGATCGGCGGCGCGTGTACCAGAACCAACCTGTGGTGGTCACCTTTCGTATCTACACGCGGGTGGAGGTGACCAACTACGCCATCACCAAGTTGCCCGCGACTTCTGGGTTTTGGGCCGAGGAGCTCCCTTTGCCGCAGCGACCGGTGCAGGGTCAGGAGGTGGTGGGTGGTCGCCAGTTCGTGATCGCCGACCTGAGGAAGATGATCCTTTTCCCCACATCTCCTGGCAAGGTGACCATCGATCCTATGGGCATCGAATGCGAGGTGCGGGAGCCGCGCTCGCGCCGGCCCCGGGACTTTTTCGATAGCTTTTTCGATGACCCTTTTTTCGCGCGCGTGGTACGCAAGGCCGTCTACTCGCAGCCGGTGACGGTGGAGGTGCTGCCTCTTCCGGAGGCGGGCAAGCCCGCTGACTTTTCTGGTGCCGTGGGGAGTTTCCACATCTCTGCAGGGCTGGACAAAGCCGAAGTGGAGACCAACGAGGCGGTGACGCTCACGGTGAGGATCAGCGGCACAGGTAACATCATGATGGTCAAGGAACCCGTGGTTGCCATCTCCTCTGACCTGGAGCAGTACAAGCCAAAGGTAAGCGAGGAGATCAACCGCGGCAGCGAGGCGATTTCCGGGGCGAAGACTTTCGAGTACGTGCTGGTGCCCCGTTTCCCCGGCGAGCATCACATCAAGCCGGTACGTTTCTCCTTCTTCGATCCGGCCGCTGGCTCCTACCGCACGCTGACCACGCCGGAGCTGGTGCTGCGGGTGCGCAAGGGGGCCCGCGAAGTGGCGGCCATGGCCGGCCCGATGACCAAGGAGGAAGTGCGCCTGGTGGGCCAGGACATTCGCTTTATCAAGTCGGACATTCGACTCTACCCATGTGGAGGCAGACCTTTCGGCGCGGGCCTCTTCTGGGGTGTGACCATTTTCCCCTTGGTACTGCTGGCAGGTGCCGTGGTCTACCGACGCCACCTTGACCGGTTGGCTGGCGACGTGGCCTACGCGCGCAACAGGCGCGCCAATCGCCTGGCAATGCGCCGTCTGCACAAGGCCAAGGGGTTGATCAGCACCAAGACCGAGAAGGAATTCTACGCCGAGGTTGCACGCAGCCTGCTCGGCTATGTTGCCGACAAGCTCAACACCTCTGCCGCCGGCCTGATCAGCGAGAAAGCCGAACGCCAGCTCCTCCAACGCAATGTGCCACACGAGCAGGTAGAGGCTCTGATGAGCTGCCTGCGGGAGTGCGACTACCGCCGTTTTGCACCCACCACTGCCACTGTGGAGGACATGAGACAGTTCTACAAACGGGCTCGGGCGGCAATCGTCGGTCTGGAAGAGGCCTTGTGAACTATGCGTAAGTACTGGTTGATAGCCTTTCTTGTCGTGTGCTTGCCTGTCGCGCTCGTGCTTGCCCAAGGGCGTAGTGCAGCCGAGAGCGTGGTTCGCGAAGGAAATTCGCTGTACGAACGGGGAGACTACCAGGGCGCGGTGGCCAAGTACCAGCAGGCGTTAGCTTCAGGTTTCGAAAGCGGGGCCCTTTACTTCAACCTGGGGAACGCCTACTACCGCCTGGGCGATATCGGCAGGGCGATTCTCAACTACGAAAGGGCCAGGCGGCTCCTGCCTGAGGACGAGGAGGTGCGATTCAACCTGGAGTTGGCTAACCTCAAGACGGTTGACCACATCGTGGTGCCTCCCAAGTTCATACTCTTCCGCTTCGTGGAAAGCTTCAAGGACTGGCTGGCTTTTGGTACGCTTTTTCGAGTGGTGATGGGACTCTATCTCATTGTGGTCGCCTTGGTCATAGGCCTGGTCTTGGACAGGCCGGGCAGGGTCCATCGCCCGCTCAGGGCCGGACTTTGGCTCTTTGGCTTCCTGCTTGTCCTCTTTGCCGTCACATTGGCCGCACGCCTTCACGAAGCGACCCGCTTGGCAGAGGCCGTCGTCTTGGAGGAGAAGGTCGCGGCCCTCAGTGGACCCGGCGAGGAGGCTGCAGAACAGTTTTTCCTCCATGCCGGCGCCAAGGTGCGCATCGAGGAAGTGAGCGGCTCCTGGTGCCGGATTCGCCTGCCTGATGGCAAGGTGGGCTGGCTCCCTGCAGCTGCCATGGAGCGCATCTGAAACAGAGCCCCGGCGCGGGGCTTTGTCGTTTTGGGCAAGGTGGGAAGGACGGGCTCCCCTTGCTCCGCGAGGATCGACAAGATGGCAACTTCCACCGCACATGAGGTCTTCAAAGCCGGGTACCGGGTGCGGCTGGAGCGCGCTGCGGTGATTGCTCTGCTCCTCCTCATCTTTTTTTTTCAGCTCTCGCCGCGGTTCGAAGTCGGAAGAAGGCCAGTTGCTCTGCTGCCCGTCCAGGTGCAGGTGGAAGAGGTGCCGGTGACGCGCCAAGTTGGGGCGCTCGCTCCACCTCCGCGTCCGGCGGTACCGGTGCCTGTGGACGACCCGGCTCTGCCCCTGGACGAAACCATTGACCTAACGGAGATTTCTTTCCAGGCTGCCTCGTCCTCGCTGCTGGGCGGGGCGCCCGAAAGTAGCGCCTCGTCAGTCACACCGCCGCGGCCGATCGCCGAGGTCTTTCCGGAGTACCCGAAGGCTGCCCGGCAGAAAGGGGCCCAGGGGGTGGTCAAAGTCAGCCTCCTGGTGAAGCCTGACGGTTCGGTCGCCGAGGCGGTGGTTGTCCTGAACACGACGGGGAGCGAGGAGTGCGCCCTGGCTGCCCTAAGGGCGGCGCGCGCCACCCGCTTCGTCCCCGGCGAGGAACGTGGCGTGCCGGTGGCAACCTGGACGACCAGGGAGTATGGCTTCCATTTCTGAGGCCCTCGCCTCTGCTAACAAGCTGGCCAGGCCTGCTAAGAAAGTTGGCATCTCGGCATGAATATGCAAAGCCGTGGGGAGTTGGTTGTGCATGGCGACAGGGCATCTCACAAATCCTCAAGGAGTTGGCGCCCCGCTGGCGCCAGCCAGTGCTGGCACAGCCTTTGCAAATTACAGGTTGACAACCGCCGTTGGTTTTCGTATATTTGAAAGCGGGCAAGAAAGGGTAGCCGCGAGCTCGTATGGAGAGCAAGAGAGGAGCGAGCGCTGCCCAAGGCCGCGACGGAAGATTGTGCTTGTGGGAGCAGGGCTGCGGAGGCGTGACGAGCTGACTTAAGGTTCGGATGCAGAAAGGGTGCGGAAAGATGCCCTGCGCTCTGAGCAATTGAGGAGGCGATACTGATGGCAACGACAAGAAGCCGTGCGCTGGTTGCCACGTTAGCAGTCATGGGGCTGTTCCTCGTGGCAGGGTGCTACACCCAGATTGCCAAAGTGAGGGTGGAGAGCGAGGCCACCTCCTACGACGAATACGAGGAGCGCTATGTCGAGCAAGACACCTCAGCTGCGACTACTGCCGACTCGACTGTCTACCATCGGGTGGACGTCTATCACCACGGGCTGTACGGGCGCCCTTACATCGTCTATGATCCCTGGTGGTACTGGTGGGACCCCTACTACAACTACCCGTGGCGCTTCTACTTTGGCTGGCGGGTGCACTCCTACTGGGACCCGTGGTACAGTTGGTATCCTTACTGGGGAGATCCGTGGTATTGGACGCCGTTCTCGTACTACGGCGGGTGGGCCTACTATGGGCCTGGTTGGGGATGGTACTACTACCCGCGCTATCCGCGCTATTGGTATTGGGAGGAGACCTATGCCCGGCGACCGTTCCAACGCAGGACGATGGTGGCGGGTGGAGGTGTGGGAGCGCAGCCGACTGCCCCGCCAATGACGGCTGTGTCCGGAACGCGGACCCGTTCGCCCCACGAAGGGGTGGGCGCCGGGCAGGAGTTGGCGCGGCCGGCGAGCGACACGCGTCGCACCGTAGAGCGGCGCGGCGACGCGGTCCCCACCAGGAGGGTGGTGCGCGACGAGCGGAACCCCAATGCGACTGACCAGGGTCGGCGGATTGCGCGGGACGATGCCACACCGGCGCGACAGGCGAAACGCGACTCGGACATCGCCCGGCGCGTGCCCAGGAGTGCACCTCCGGCAAGCGCCCCTGCTAAGCCTGAGGAGACCAAGTCGGCGCCGCGTGAACACCAGCGGACCGCCACCAGTCCGCCACCGGCAGGGTCGACGCCGCAGCCAAGCTACAGTCCGCCAGCAAGCTATTCACCACCGCCCTCTTCGCACTCTGGGTCGTCGGCGGGCAGCAGCAGTGGTGGAAGCAGGCAGTCTTCGGGGAGCAGCCGCACCCGCTCCCGGAGTTAGTGCATGCCTCCGTGTGCGAACGGACAGCGCATGGTGAAAAATCGGAGCAGGAGATGATGAAGATAGACGCGCGCAGCAGGATGTTGCTCCTCATCTGCTTCTTAGGCGGCGTTGCCGGGAGCGCAGGCGGGCAGACCTTCGAGAACACCGTGTTCCAAATTGGCGAGCCCTTGTGCGTGAGTGCGCGAGCTGCAGGGATGGGCGGTGCCTACCAGGCGGTGGCGGAAGACCACTCTGCGACCTACTGGAACCCGGCCGGCCTGGCCCAGATCAGACGCATGGAGTTTTTCGGCACCCTCTCCCACATGGTGGCCAAGGACCAGGCCAGCGCCTATGGGTACCAGACGACGTCGGAAGCCAGCTTCACTAAGCTGGGCGCCATAGGCCTGGTTATCCCGGTGCCGACCTACAGGGGCAGCCTGGTGTTTGCCGGCGGCTACAATCGGGTGCAGAGCTTTGACGGCCAGTTCGACTTTGCCTGGCAGCTGGCCACGCCGGAAGGGGCAGTGCGGCAGAGCTGGAACGAGCTCGAGGGTGGCGGCTTGAACAACTGGGTCTTGAGCGGCGCGGTGGACATGTCTCCGAACCTATCGCTCGGCGCCTCACTCAACTTCTGGACCGGGCGGGACGATTACCAGCTCAGTTTCCGCGAGGACGACCACCTGAACCTCTATACGTTCGATGTGTTTGAGAAGAACGACAACATCGACACCCGCTTCAGCGGCACCAATTTCCGGCTTGGCGGCCTGTACCGCGTGGGCAACATCCTGCGGGTGGCTGCCACGATGAGCACTCCGCTCACCCTTACCGGCAAGGAAGACTGGGGCTACGTGGATACCGAGACCTTTGACAACGGCTCGCGCGATGTGTCCCAGCGCTCAGGCACCTTCGAGTACAAGGTTTCCTCGCCGTTTGCCTTCGGTTTTGGGGCAGCTGCCACCGTGGCCTGGCTGGCCGTAGCAGGCGAGGTGACGTATCAGGACTGGTCGCAGGTGCGCTTCAAGACTGACCCGCCAGTGGCGGGCTGGACGAAGGGCGAGGCGAACTTGGCCATCCAGCGGACCTATCGGGCCACCACCCAAGTGCGGCTCGGGGGAGAGCTGACCATCCCCGGGGTTGGCACCCAGGTGCGTGCCGGCTATGCCATCCTGCCCTCCCCCTTCAAGGGGGCCCCTGCTACCCATGACCGAGAGTACCTGACGCTTGGCGTGGGTTTTCTCCTGGACAAGCAGGTCAAGTTTGACCTGGCGTGGGTGCGAGGCAAGTGGGAGCAGACCACCGGTTCGCTCTCTGAAGACCTGGCGCGCGTCGATGAGCAAGTGACCACGACCACAGTGTTTGCGTCCGTCGGGGTTCGGTTCTGAGGTTGTTTCGCGCGCGGCTTCGGTGGAGTCAACTGAGGCCGCGCCTTTTTGTACCCGAGGTGGGGTAGATAGACAAGTGCTTCCGCGGCACGGGTCGGCGCCGCGGCAAAGCACCATCCGTGAGCGTCTGGCAAGACGCGGGCCCATGCTCGCGCCTTCTGCTTTCTGGCCCCATGTTGCGGCGGGCAAGAGGGATGTGGCCGGCTCCTTAGAGATGGACCAATGACCCAGCAGCGCTACGACTTTGACTACAAATACTCCGGCTACCTGCAGCAGTTCATCGATGCGCTGTCCAAGACGCAGGACCCGCGCGAGATGCTGGAGCAGGGATTCGACGTGCTGGCCTCCATCACGCGGTACAAGTTCATCCTCTTTCTGGAACGGCGCGGCTCCGCTTTGGAGTGCGCCGACGGGAGTCCTCGGCCGCGCGGGTTCCGGGCCCCCGGCTCCACCGAGGTGGGCCGCGAGCTGGTGGCGCTGGTCACGTCCGAGTTGGCTGCCCACCCGGACGAGCGCTTTGTCCGTCTCAACGCCATCCACGCAACTCCCTACAAGAATCTCGCAGAGCACCCAGGACTCGGCTCAGGATTGGCCGTGCGGCTGCAGAGAGCCGAGGGGGGAGGCGACTACGGCGTGCTTTTCTTTGGCTGCGCCGACGACCGCATCCTCAACACTTTTGAGCTCGATCTCATCGAGAGTTTAGCCAATCTCGTGGAGGAGCTCTTTTCCCGCACCAAAGTGGAGCGGGAGATTGTCTGGGGACGTTCGGCAGCCATGGCCGCAGTGCGCGACATGGTGGAGAAAGTGGCGCAGTCGGAGGCCAACGTGTTGATCCGAGGCGAGTCGGGCACCGGCAAGGAGCTCATTGCCTGGCTCATCCACGAGCGCAGTCGCCGCCGGGGCAAGGTCTTTGTGGATGTCAACTGTGCCGCGCTGCCAGAGACCCTCTTGGAGAGCGAGCTCTTCGGCCACGAGAAGGGTTCCTTCACCGGGGCCATCAGCCAGAAGATCGGCAAGTTCGAGCTGGCCAATGGGGGCACGCTCTTCCTTGACGAAATCGGCGACACCTCGTTGGCCATGCAGGTGAAGATGCTGCGCGTACTGCAGGAAGGGGAATTCACGCGCGTCGGCGGCAATGAGAAGGTCAAGGCCGATATCCGCGTGATCAGCGCCACCAACCAGAGCCTGGAAGAGCTCATCGAGAAGGGGCAGTTCCGGCGGGACCTGTTCTATCGGCTGAATGTGATTCCCATCTACATTCCACCGCTACGGGAGAGGCCAGAGGACATCCCGGACCTCTTGGAGCACATCCTCAATCGTTTCAGCGCGCGCCTCGGAATCCGCTACAGTTTCACCCCGAAGGCGATTGCCCGCCTGCAGAGCTACCCCTGGGTGGGCAACGTGCGCGAGTTGGAGAACCTGTTGGAGCGCACCATCACCCTCGCCTCCAGCACGGTGATCGATGAGAAGGACCTGCGCTTGGAGCCGGTGCGGGGCAAAGGGCTGGGCGCGCTTGATTTTCGTGGCGAAACGCGGCCGTTGCGCGAGGTGGTGGCCGAGGTGCGGCAGGCCTATTGCAGAGCCGCGCTGGAACTCTTCGCCGGCAACAAGTCCAAGGCAGCCGCAGCCTTGGGCATCAGCAGGATGATCTTCAACAAGTACCTGCAGGGGGTGGATATCGATGCCTGAGGACATTTTCACCGCGCGCCTCAAGGAGCGCGACATGATCGACAAGCTCAACGACATCTGCGAAGAGGACACCGCTACCACGCGCTGTTCCACGGCAGTATGGGACAACGAGGCGCATCAGATCACGGAGCGGCATTTTTGCCACCGCATCTGCAAGTACTACCTTTTCAACAATGCGGAGATCCGCCACCGCTTCTGCGACGTGGACGACCTGAAGTACGCGCGCAAGGTCATCGAGACCTCCAAACCGCAGCGCTACGTCTGCTGGTCTGGGTTTACCTGCTTCATGGTGCCAATCGTGGTCTACGAGCGCGTGGTGGGACTCATCTCCATTGGCGAATTCCTCACCGTCGACCGTCCCAGGTTGTCGGATCGCTTTTTCGAGGTTGTCGAGCAATACGGTCTGCCGCGAGAGGAGATTGACGAGGACATCCGCAAGAACGTCCCGATCTTCACCGAAGAGAACATCAAGGGTCTGATCGCCTCCACGGAGTTTTTGGCGCGGGTGATTGCCGACATCCTGATGGGCGAAATCAGCTTGAGCTTTGACCTGCTGGTGCGGAAATACACCAGGCTCGCAGAACAGGATTGGTTGCGCTTCTCGGCGGACGAGTTGAGCAGCTTTCTCATTCTCAAGAACATCATCAAGCTGCAGAACCTCTTTCTGCGGTATGCCTTGCGCAAAATCGCCGAGGAGAAGAAAATCGGCCTGCACAAGACGCTGATGCCGTACCAGGTCATCGTCACCGCCGCCGAGAACCTGCGGGCGAACCGCGATCGGGAAAAATCCTATCGGCAGATTATCTCGGCCATCAGGCAGGTGGAGGAGTACACACTGCAGTCCATGCGGGGCCTGGCACTGAGCGACACGCAGTGGCTGGCTCTCACCGAAAAGCGCGAGGTGGATCTGCGCAAGTTGTTGCGGAACGTTGTGCAGGCCAAGAAGCCGCTTATCGACCACAAGAGGATCGCCGTGGACGTACGGGTGCGCACCGGAGGCGCCTCGTTGTGGGGGCGTCCGGACGATCTGGATTTTCTGTTCAGCACCTTGTTGGAGAACGCCATCTATGCGGTGGAAGACGGCGCCGGCCGCATCCGTCTAAGCGCGACGCAGGCCAATGGCGGCATCGTGGTGACCTGCGCCGACAACGGCTGTGGCATCAGGCCCGAGGAACTGCCGAGGATTTTCGAGCAGGGATATCGTGGCAAGCGCTTCACCAAGGTGCACCCGGCCGGCGCCGGCCTGGGCTTGTCGTTGGCGCAGCACATCGTGCATGCCCACGGCGGCCACATGAACGTGGAGAGCGCGCCCGGGAAAGGAACCACCTTCACGGTGGTCTTCCCTTCCTACGCGCTGGGAGGAGCATCGAGCAATGACTAAGGTACTGTACGCTGAGGACGTGGAATTCCTGCGTCAGGGCATCTGCGCGGACCTGCGCGAGGCAGGCTTCGAGGTGGCCTCCTGTCCGCTGGACCGACAAGAGGCGCTGCGGAACGTAGAGGCGCAGCAGCCCGACGTGCTCTTGTTGGACGTCATGAGCGAGATGAACATCCACGAGGGGCTCTCCATCGCCGCGCACCTGCGCGAGCATCCACTGCGCAAACAGGGACGCATGAAGGTGCTGCTGCTCACCATCTTTCGCCAGGATGACGAGGCCATCCGCGCAGCATTGGCACAGGGCCTGGCCGACGGCATCGTGACCAAGCCCACCACCAGCGAGCGGATCGTGCGCGAGATCACCCGGGTGATGAGGAACTGAGACCGCCGCAATGCTCAAACCGCCTCCGCAACTGGCAAACATCAGCTGGCTTTCCGACCGTTCCAAGATCTATGCCAACTGGGCAGGAGCAGAACGGATCCGGACGGACGTGCTGGGCATCGAGAACCGCTATCGCAAGTGGCAGCACCTCTACGAGGATGACCCCAAAGCCAGCATGCGCGCGCTGCGCCTGGCGGTCAACAACTCCCGCGCCCGGCTCGCGGAGTTCGTGGGCTGCCCCGACCCTGCGCATCTTCTCTTTTCCACGGGCTCAGAGGCCGCCCTGAAAGAAGTGCTCTTTGCTCACCAGATCATCCCATGGGGTTCGCGCATTCTGGTGACCGACTGCGAGTTTTACGGGATCTACAGCAAGATCGCGCCGCCCCGCTATCATGCAGACGTGGCGCCCGTTGCCGCCAAGACCAAGGCCCAGGAGATTGTCGATGAACTGCTGACCCGACTTCGCCCGGATACCAAATTGGTGCTGGTCAGCCATGTGTGTTACAACACAGGCGTGGCGCTACCCGTCGCCGAGATTTGTCGCCAACTGAAGGCGGCCCAGCCCGAGGTGTTCGTCCTTGTCGACGGCGCCCAGGCCGTGGGGCACATTGCGGTGGGCGTTGCCGCGCTGGGGTGCGACTTTTACGCTGGGGACGCGCACAAGTGGCTTGTCGGCCCCGACCAGACCGGCTTCCTCTATGTGCGCTCGGCGGCGCACCTGGCAATCATCGCGCGCGACGCCTCTTCCCCCTTTGCCGTTCACCCGCGCCTCAACCACGACAAGGGCTCGCGCAGCGGGGCGGTGGCCACCTCTCTGGCGGCCCTGGGCGACAGCCTCGAGCCGTTCATGGACAAAGAGGCACTTTCGCGTGCCCAAGCGTATGCCTTTGCCTTGGCAGAGCAGTTTCGCTCACGGTGTGTGCACGAGCTCGGAGACTTCCTCCGCGTCTACCCGGACTCCCAATGTGACGGGCGCACGGCGATTGTCTCCCTGGTTCTCCCAGGCGCCGGTGCTGGCCGCCAAACGCTGGAACGGCTGCACGACGACCTCCTGGCAGAGGGGATCCACTGTGCCCTGATCGGGCATTCCCCGGCCGCCTATGCCGATCAGATCAAGACTCCGGCCATGTTGCGCTTCTCATTCTCGGTGGGGAACACCGAAGCCGAGGTGGAGGCGATCGTGCAGAAGTTGGGGCTGCTTGCCCGACGATCGTTGATGGCGTCGTCGGTGCGGGCCTAAGATGTGCGAACAGAAAAGAACTGCAGCAAGGATGGATATGCAAAGGACACATCTCTTGGCGCTGACGGTCTGTACGCTCTGTGCAATGCTGGTGTTGGCTTCTTGTGGCAAGAATTCCACCTCCCCGAAGGAAGAGCAGCAGAGCAGCCCCAATGTGGTGGGCACGCTCTCCTTGCCGGCAGAGGCTAATGGCAAATCCTTCGCGGTGGTCGTGGATAGCGATACCAGCAACGCCAACGGCTTCGTGAAGGTGGCAACCGGTACCTGCGGTCCAGGCACCAAAGTCTCCTACGAGATGAAAGATGTGCCAGCAGGGACATTCTTTGTCTATGCCGTTGTTTGGGTGGTCAGTACCCCGCTGACGCCGCCGAAGAGCGGCGACTACGTCGGCTTCTACGGCACGCAGGGCACCATCCCAGCGGCGCCCAATGCCACGGTACCCGCCACCGGCCAGATGACCTTTGACATCACCTTAGTTGTCCTGCCCTGAACGCCTCGTTGGGCAAGGCTGCACTGGGCCTCCTTTTCCTTGCCCCAGGGTTCTGCAAGTTGAGGTAGAAAACCACTTGCATCTTTCTCGTGGCGGTGCTATATTGGGCCACGCCTCTGTGCGTTGCGCAATTCGCCCGGCAAAGGGGCATTCGCGTGGGATGTGGCATGGCGAGCGCGGCCTGTCTTTAGGGTTAGCCCGTCGACTGACGGAGCATTCCCGAGAACTGCTGGGGAGAAAGCGAGGTGACGAATGGGCCTGTCGAAGGCATTGGTCTTGAAGTTGGTCGTGGGAATCGGGGTCTGCCTCCTGGCGGTGGTGTTAGGAAGCGTATTCACCAGCAGTGGGGTCCGCACCTGGTATCCCACCCTCAACAAGCCGCCCTTCACGCCTCCGGGCTGGCTGTTCGGTCCGGTGTGGACGGTGCTGTACATTCTCATGGGTGTCGCAGTGGCGCTGGTGTGGCAGAGGAGCTCTGGCGTCAACGCTGCCCTGACAGTGTTCAGCGTGCAGCTCGTCCTCAATGTGCTGTGGTCACTGTTCTTTTTCGGCCTGCGCTTGCCAGCCCTCGCGTTGGTCGACATTGCTCTCCTTTGGGGGGCTATTGTCGCCACGCTCGTCCTGTTTTGGCGGACGCAACCGGCTGCCGGAGCGCTCCTCGTCCCGTACCTGCTTTGGGTGAGCTTTGCCACCATGCTGAACGCCTCCATCGTGTGGCTGAATAGGTGATGACCTGCCGCGCCGAGCAATGAGCACGGAGGTAAAGCCAGTTGTGGTGGTCAGCAAGTGCCTCGGCTTCGAGGCCTGTCGCTACAATGGCGTGACCATCACCAGCGAGGTGGTGGCCAAACTGGCGCCTTTTGTGCGCTTTGTGCCGGTCTGCCCGGAGGTGGAGATCGGCCTCGGAGTGCCCCGCGAGCCGATACGCGTGGTGCAAAGCAGGAAGGGGCGTCGCCTGCTGCAGCCGGCTACCGGTGCGGACGTGACCGAGAAGATGGTTGCCTTTGCTGCGGCCTTTCTTGCCTCGCACCTCGACGCGCACGGTTTCATTCTGAAAGGCCGCTCGCCATCCTGTGGCATCAAGGACGTCAAAATCTTCGCCGCGGCCGAAGACCCCATCCCGGTCGCGAAGAGGAGTGGTTTCTTCGGGGCCGCGGTGCTTGAGCAGTTTGGCCACCTCCCGATTGAGGATGAGGGCCGTTTGAGCAACTTCCGCCTTCGCGAGCATTTTCTCACGCACCTATTCGTCACGGCTCGTTTTGACCAGGTCAAGGCGAGCGGCACAATGGGCGCGTTGGTGGAGTTTCACAGCCGGCACAAGCTCTTGCTCATGGGTTACAGCCAGAAGCACCTCAAGGAGATGGGCAGAATTGTGGCCAACCCGGAACTGAAGCCGGTAGCCCAACTGCTCGATGAGTATGAGCGACACCTACACGCCGCATTTGCCCGTCCTGCGCGCTCTTCAGCAGTGATCAATGTGCTCATGCACGCCCTGGGCTACTTTTCGCCGCAGCTTGGGGCCAAAGAGAAAGCCTTCTTTCTCGAGACGCTGCTCAAGTTTCGGGAGGGGCGGGTTCCGCTCAGCGTCCCGGTGGCGGTGGTGAAGTCCTGGATCGCGCGCTTTGGGCAGCCATATCTGGAAGCGCAACTGTTTTTCGACCCTTATCCTGAGGCGCTGGTGGAGATTTCTGACTCCGGCAAAGGGCGTGAGCTTTGAGGATGTTCGTTGGCCATCGTGGCATTTTGGGACCCAGCGCTGGCGCGTGGTGGGCATGTTTCTCCGCGGGAGGCAGCCATGTGCTCTGCTGAGCCGCGCCAGCCCCAGCAAGGCGCATCTCGCAAGCCGTGCTCCAAGGTCATCCTCGAAGATACGTGGCTTACCTTCAAGACGGAGATTGCCTTTCCCCTCAACGAACATCCCCGCATCGTCGGCCCGCGCAGGTACCGCTACCACTCGCCACTCATCTCCGCTGAGTGGTGTGCCTTCAGCAACTACCCCTGGGGCAGAGGGCTCATCAACTTTGCGCCGGCTGAGGAGGCCCTTGCCACGGAGACCTACCGCACCTGGGCCCGCCTCTTCGAGCTTCTGCGTTTCTACTCGTGCATCGTGGACCGATTCCACATCTCCGCACAGGTCTATCAGTGGCGGGTGCTGGGAAGGCAACTCGACGTTGGCTGGCTTGAGGAGCGGTTGCTGCCTCTGGGCTTTCGTCTGGTGCTGTGCACCCGAGCGCCGGACTCGTTTGGCGCAGCCCGGGAGAAGCGGTTGGCAGTGTCAGGCAACCCCGCGCAGTACGACGATCTTGGCCTTTTCGCTGCGGAACAGGCGCTTTTCCGCGAGTTCACGCGGCGGTCGCACCTGCCCAGCATGGAAGTGGAGGTGAGCCATGACGGTGTGAACAGGGCAGTTGAGCAGATCGCACATTGGTTTGAAACGACAGGAGGGCTCTACATTTGAAGACTCCGATGCTGGGGACTCTTGCCGGCCGATGGTGCCAGGTTACCGGCACCGTGGTCGCTCTTGTGGTGCTCGCCACCTCCGCTGGGCACGCCGGGGGCCGTTACGCACGCGAGTTGAGCGTAGGCCCGGTGTGGGCCAGCCACTGGAGCCCGCGAGAAAAACCGCCCGGCACCGAAGTGATCGTGGATTGGCGTTCCGGACTCTGTCTCTCGCTCAGCGGCACCGCACGCTTGGCGCGATTCGCGACGGCAGAGCTCGGGCTGACCTACGCCGAAAAGGGCGCGCAGCACACCGTGCGCACGCGCTCCTTCCCTTTTGGCGACATGCTGCTCACCTACGACTTTCGCTACATTGAGTTGCCCGCTACCGTCCGCACCTACTGGCTGACACTTGGAGCCGTGCGTTTTTACACCTACGGCGGGGGCTATGTGGGCCTCGCTCTTGGCAAGAAGTACAAATTCTACAATGCAGCGAAAGGCTCGGCAAGCCGCAAACTGAATGCAGTGGAACAGGGCGACGTGGGTTTCGTCTCGGGCTTCGGTTGGGAGGTGAACTTGGGAAGGCTCTCGTTGCTGGCCAAGTACCGCTACAGCATGGGCCTTGTGGACCTGACGCTGGACACCGACCCTGTGTACATTCCGGAGTTCCGGGGAGTTGATTTCCCGATCATCGAGCTGCGCAATTTCACCCACGCCTTTCTGGTTGGCATGCGTTGGAGTGTGAGGTAAGGGCGGTGATTCACCCGGAGCGCATCAGGGCACTGAATGGCAAGCCGGTGAGGAAGGGCAAATACGTCCTCTACTGGATGCAGGCTAGCCAGCGGGCCGAATACAACCACGCCCTCGAGTACGCCATACAACGCGCCAATGAGCTCGGCCTGCCGATAGTGACCTTCTTCGGGCTTACGGGGTCTTTCCCCGAGGCAAACGCGCGCCACTACGCCTTCATGCTCCAAGGCCTTGCCGAGGTGGAGAGCGCGCTTCGCGAGAGAGGCATTTCCTTCCTCGTGCGGCACGGTCCCCCGGAAAAAGAGGTGGTGCGGGTTGCAAATGAGGCGGCGCTGGTGGTGGTCGACTGCGGTTACCTCCGCCTCCAGCGTCAGTGGCGACAGCTGGCGGCGGCGCGCCTGCCGTGTCTGCTCGGGCAGGTGGAAACGGACGTGGTCGTGCCGATTGAGGTGGCTTCTGATAAGGAGGAGTACTCGGCGGCGACCTTGCGGCGCAAGCTCGCCCAACACCTGGAGTACTTCCTCAAGCCTCTGGCTGCGCGCGAGCCGCGTGTTCCGTCCTCAGGCATCGATTTGGAAGGTCTGTCGCTGGCCGATATAGGGGCCCTGTGGACATTGTTGGCCGTGGATCGCTCGGTCCCACCGAGTCCTCTGTTCCGGGGCGGCACCGGAGAGGCGAAACGTCGCCTGCGGGCGTTCATCGCGCAGAAGCTGGATCGCTTTGCCGAGCTCCGCAACGACCCCAGCGTGGACTACCTTTCCCACATGAGCCCGTACCTGCACTTTGGGCAGATTTCGCCACTCTACATTGCCTTGCAGGTGCAGGCCACGGGGAGCCCGGGCGTACCCGCCTACCTGGAGGAGCTCATCGTGCGGCGTGAGCTGAGCATGAACTTTGTCTATTTCAATCCTCACTATGACTCCTTCGCCGGGCTGCCTGCCTGGGCCCAGAAGACGCTGCAAAAGCACCTTGCGGACGCCAGGCCCTATTCGTACTCCTTGGCGGAGCTGGAGCAGGCACAGACGCACGATCCCTGCTGGAATGCCGCCCAGCAGGAGATGGTGCTTACCGGCAAGATGCACGGCTACATGCGCATGTACTGGGGGAAAAAGATTCTGGAATGGAGCCCTACGCCGGCTGAAGCGTTCTCTCGTTGTCTTCACCTGAACAACAAATACGAAATAGACGGTCGTGACCCCAATGGCTTTGCCGGGGTCGCCTGGTGCTTCGGCAAGCACGACCGTCCCTGGGGCGAACGGCCAGTCTTTGGCAACGTGCGCTCCATGACTGAGGCGGGCTTGCGGCGCAAGTTCGATGTGGAACGATATGTGCGCGCCGTCCAACGCCACCAGCAGGCGAAGCCAGACGAGCCCGTCTGAGGAAAGGGGAAGCGGCGAGAGCCAAGAGGGGGAGCATGGCAAAGCGAGCGGCAATGAGGACGGTGCGTGGGGACAATGGCCTCGCCCCGAGAACAGGCTGGAGGTCAGCAGATGAAGTACGTGCGTCTTGGCGCGCGGGGTCCTGTGGTCTCGACCATAGGCTTCGGCGCGTGGGCAATTGGGGGCACAAACTGGGGGCCAACAGACGACCAGGTCTCCAAGCGCGCCCTGCATGAGGCGATCGAGCGCGGCGTCACGCTCATCGACACTGCCGACGTCTACGGCTTTGGCCACTCGGAGGAATTGATCGCCGACGTGCTGGCCGAAAGGGGAAAAGGCGAGGTAGTGGTGGCCACAAAGGTCGGCAACGATTTCTACCACGCCACCGCCGCGGACGATCAGGGCTATGGCCCGATTCGCCAGACCTACTCGCGGGACTACCTGGTCTGGGCTGCCGAGCAGTCGCTGCGCCGTTTGCGATTGGAGGCCATCGACATCCTGCAGCTCCACAGCCCCGACCTTGACAAGCTGACCCGTGATGAGCCGTGGCTGGCCCTCGAACAGCTGAAGCGTGAAGGCAAGATCCGCTACGCCGGGTTCAGTGTGCAGTCGTTCAAAGAGACCGAGCAGGCCTTTCTGCTGGACGAGCACCACGACGTTCTGGATTGCATCCAGGTGCGTTACAACCTCCTTGAGCGGGAAGCGGAGAGAGTACTGCTGCCCAAAGCGGCGCGCTACGGTCTTGGGGTGATCGTCCGCATACCCCTGCTATTTGGCTTTCTCACCGGCAAGTTCACCCGCCAGACCCGGTTTGGTCCTGACGACCACAGACGCATGAACCTTTCGCCCGAGAGGCTTGAGGAGTATTTCCGGCGTTTGGACAGATGCCGGTTCCTATTTGAGCGCTACGTGGAGTACACGCCGGCACAGGTGAGCTTGGCTTTCTGCCTTTCTCATCCGGCATGTCACGTGGCCATACCCGGGGCCAAGACGCCGGAGCAGGTGGCGGAAAACTGCGCCGCCTCCGACCTGGCGCCGCTGGCGCTGGAGGGCCTGCCGCCGCTCGAGGCGCTCTGAGCTGGGACGCGCTCTGCCTTCCCAGGGTGGGCTGGCCGCATGGCGCAGCTTTTCCCTTGACTTTTCGGAAGGTATTTGGTACATTTACACCGGTTAATGGCGACTTCCACCAGGAGTCGACGGGATCCTGGCGCGGCAAGTGGGTATAGGAGGAGGGTCCTGAGCCATGCGAAAGTTAGCGGTGCTCGTGAGTGGGGTGGTGTTGGTGGGGAGCTTCGGGGCATCGTACGCGCAGCAGAAGCCTGCCATCCCTCGGGTGGGTTCTAACCGCCTGTTGAGCCCCATACTCATCGACCAACCCACGGCGCAGATCCTTGACCGGGGGAGTTTCATGGTTGGCGTACGCGCGTACCCGGAAGGTGGTCTGCTGGGGAGTGTCTCCGTAGGTCTCACCCATCGCTTCAATTTTGGCGCTACCTTTGGCGGCACCAATATCATAGGTGCTGGCAAGGTGAACTGGAACCCAAACCCTGGCGTCCATTTCGCCTATCGCATTTTCGAAGAGAGCTATGCGATGCCGGATATCGTCATTGGCTACGACTCGCAAGGCTACGGGCCCTATCACGAAGACTTGGAGCGCTATACGGTCAAGTCCCGGGGCTTCTACGCCGTCGCCAGCAAGAACTATGGCCTCCCCCTGGTTCTCGGTGGGCACGTTGGTGTCTGTTATAGCCTCGAGAACAAGGATGGTGACAAGGATTTCGACGCGTTCATGGGGGTCGATCTTAAGCTCAACGAAGAGCTGACGCTGGTGGCGGACTATGACATGGGCATGAATGACAACAACAGCCTGGCCATCGGGAGCGGGAAGGGGTACCTCAACTTGGGCCTGCGCTGGATTTTCGCCCAACGCTTGTATGTCGAGTTCGCGTTCAAAAACATCCTCGACAATCGCGAGGACATGAAGTACGCCAATCGCGAGCTGAAGATTATGTACCTGGAGTACTTTTAGGCGTGATGAGCCCGCTGCGGCGGGAAGAGAGGATGAGAGTGTCAGCACGTTGGCGCGCAATTGCATTTGCTACCCTGGTGTCTGCCGTCGCCGGAAGTGGCTGCTACACAAAGCTGGCGCATCGCCCTGTTGAAGTGGGCGGCGAGGGGATGACCACCTACCGGGTTGATTATCGCGACGACTGCTCCAGTTGCCACGGGGGGAATCCTTACCAGCAGACGGCCTTTGGACCCGCCTTCTACCACGACCCAGACCTCTACGCCTGGCAGTGGTACTACGCGGTCCCCTGGTGGGCAGATGCGCCGTATGCAGGCGGTGGGGAGAATGCCGTTGCGCCGCAGTCGGAGGCGCGCGACTTTTCGCGGCGGCAGGTGGCACCCCCCGAGGCCACCTACGCTCCAGCCACCGTGGGTGGACAATCCGGCATGGCGCCGCCCATAGGGAAGACAAGCGCCGACAGTGGTCAGACCCCAGCTGCAGCCCCTGTCCCTGACCCGCGCAGGGATTTTACCCGGCGGGAGGGCGAGCAGGCGGGTGAGCGTCAACGGCAGCCCAACAGTGCTGGCCAGCAACAGACGGACCCGACAAAGACAAAGAAGCAAGAGTAGAACCACCGCCCGTTGCAGGGAGGAGGCAACGGGAGGCCTAAGGGGGGCAACGGCGGCTCAGGCGTAGCGGGTCGCCTGTTGTTTGTGAGAAGAGAGCGTACCCGAACAAGGGCAAAACAGGGACGGTCTGGCATGGGAAGGCTGAAACGTGTGTTGCTCGGTTTGCTCATCGTGCTTGTGGTAGGGGTGTTCAGCGCACTCCTCTTCGGCTATCTTACCCTGCGGCGAGCGCTCCCTCAGACAAGCGGCACATTAGAGTTAGCGGGCCTGCACGCGCCAGTGGACGTCCTGCGCGACGCTCAGGGCGTGCCGCACATTTTTGCGCGCGATGAACACGACCTGCTCATGGCCCAGGGCTTTGTGACGGCCCAGGACAGGCTGTGGCAAATGGACCTCATGCGGCGCGCTGCACGCGGGCAATTGGCCGAGCTCTTTGGCACCCAGGTGCTGGAGCACGACCGTCTGATGCGCACCATAGGCATCGGACGCACCGCTGCGGCACTGTACCAGCGCTTGCCAGAAGAATCCAGAGCCGCGTTGGATGCTTACGCCGAAGGGGTGAACGCCTTTCTCGGGTCAGGAAGACACCGGCTGCCGGTGGAATGCCTGGTCTTGCGATACGCCCCCTCCCGCTGGCGAGGCGAGGACTGCGTTGCCATCATTCGCTTTGTCTCGTGGGCGCTCTGCATGTCCTGGGCAGTGGACCTAACCTACGGCGCCCTGGCAGGCAAGGTAGACCCGCAGCGGCTGAGCGAGATTCTCCCAGTGGGCCCCTACGGTGGACCACGCGTCACCGACATTGGCGACCGGGAAGATTACCGGCTATGCCTTGACGCGCTGCACGCATTGACGAAGGCGCGCGCCCAAGTGGGCTTGGCCGAGGGGGCGCTGGGCAGCAACAATTGGGCGCTCTCAGGGAGCAAGACCACCACCGGCAAGCCCGTCCTGTGCAACGACCCTCACCTCATGCTCAGCGTACCCGCCTTTTGGTACGAGGTCCACCTTTGCGGCGGCGGCATCGATGCCTGCGGAATGTCCATCCCCGGCCTGCCAGGCATGTCCATCGGCCGCAACCGTCGCATCGCCTGGGGCATTACCAACGGCATGATTGACGACGCCGACTTTTTCGTGGAACGCGTGGATACTGCCGATGCATACCGCTACCTGCGCGACGGGCAGTGGCTGACGATGAGCACAGTGGCCGAGACGATCGCGGTCAAGGGTGCTGCGCCGGTGGTCCACGAAGTACACCTGACTGTGCATGGGCCGGTAATCAACGACGTCCACGCGTTGGCAGGAAAGGTGGGAAAGGCAATCGCCCTTCGCTGGGTGGGGCACGACTACAGCGACGAGATCGCTGCCTTGCGCATGGTTATCCGGGCGAACAGTTGGTCGGAGGTGCTGGCAGGCTTGCAGTCCTCCGGCACGCCCGCGCAGAACTTTGTCTACGCCGATGCAGACGGCAACATTGGTTACCTCCTGGGCGGCACTGTCCCTTCCCGTGGCGGCGCCGACGGCGTCCTTCCGCGCCCGGGTTGGGAAGCCAAGAACGACTGGCAGGGGCGCTTGCCCTTCGAGCGTCATCCGCGCCTCTTCAATCCAGCCAAGGGCTTCGTGGCCACAGCCAACAACGAGATCTGGGACCAGGCGAGTCTTGGTTACCTCTCGGCCTACTGGGAACCGCCAGACCGCATCACGCGCATCACCCAAACGATCGAGGGGAAGCCGCAACTGTCACGCGAGGACTGCGAGCGCCTGCAGATGGACCGTCTGTCGCTCCGCGCAAAGGCGGTGGTTCCTCTGTTTCTGCGCGCGTATGAGAGGGCAGCGCTCCCGGACACAGGTTTGCTGCACCAGGCCTACCTCATGCTCCGTGGCTGGGACTGCGTCGAGGAGCCCCAGAGTCTGGCCTGCACGGTTTTTCACGCTGCCCACCGCCACCTGTTGCACAATATCTTTGCCGACGAAATGGGGGAGGAGCTCTTCACCGCGTTTGTTGCCTTTCCAGGAGTGGCTTTCCGCGTGACCGACCAGGTCATTGCGCGTGGAAACTCCCCATGGTTCGACGACATCTCCACCCCGGAAAAGAGCGAATCGCTAGACGACCTCCTTGTCCGGAGCCTGGTCGATGGCGTTGCCGAGCTGCGGGGCGAAAGAGGCCCGGAGCTGAGCCGCTGGCAGTGGGGCGAGGTGCATGCCATTACCATCCACCATGCCTTCTCGCAAGCGCCAGTTCTGGGGAAGTACTTCGACATCGGCCCCTTCCCGATAGGCGGCTCGACGACCACGGTGTGCAACATCGGCTATCCCTTGGGCGAACCGTACCATCCGCACTGGGGCGTGTCCATGCGCATGGTGGTGGACTTTGCGGAGGGGGGTGTCGTCCGCTTTGTGCTTCCCACTGGGCAGTCAGGGCACCGCATGAGCAAGCACTACGCCGACCAGACGCGCGCCTGGTTGCAGGGGAGGTACCACGTGACCACGATGGACCGGCAAGCCCTGCACCGGGCGCCGCACAAGCTGCTTGTGCTACGCCCCAGGCAGGAAAGGAGGTCATGATGGCCCATGCGTTGATCAAGGACCTGCGCCCCGGCGACCAGGTTCTTGATTTTTTCGTCGTCCGTAAGAAAGAGCTCCGCTTGAAGCGGGGGACGAACGAATCGTACCTCGCCCTGCAGTTAGGAGGCCAGTCGGGGCGCATTTCGGCCACGGTGTGGGACGATGCCGAGGCCACCTACGCCAAAATTGCCATTGGGCAGGTCATCAAGGCCAAAGGAACAGTGGTGGACTACTGCGGCAAGCCCCATGTGAACGTGGAAAAGATCCGGCCGGCGCGCGAGGAGGAAGTGGAGGCCGCCGAGGCCTTTGTCCCAGTCTGTCCCAAGGACGTCGCGCAGCTCTGGGAACGTCTGGATCGATTGGTGGCAAGCGTGGGCAACGAGCACCTGGGCAGGCTGTTGCGGGCGCTGTTTGGCGACCAGGACTTTCGACGCGCCTTTGGCCAGGCGCCTGCCGGCAAGCTCTGGCACCACAACTATCGCGGCGGCCTGTTGGAACACACTGTGGCCGTGGCTGAGACGTGCGATGCCGTGCACCAGCGCTACGCGCGCGTGGATCGCGACCTCCTGGTGACCGGAGCGCTCTTGCACGATGTGGGCAAGGTGCGCGAACTGAAAGTGACCGGCTTCATCGACTACTCCGACGAGGGGCGGCTTGTCGGGCACATCGTCCTGGGTGCGCAGATGGTGAGGGAGAAGATTCAGACCCTCCCCGATTTCCCCGAGGAGTTGGCCATGCGCCTGGTCCATCTGGTTCTTGCGCATCAGGGCAAAGGCGAGTACGGGTCGCCGGTGGTGCCTATGACCATAGAGGCCATCATCCTCTACTACGCCGACGAGTTGGACTCCAAGGCCAACGCCTTCGAGCGCATCATGGGTCGCGACAGAGAGGCGGGCAAGAGGTGGAGCCGATACGTGGAACTCATGGATCGCTTTCTCTATCTGGGTGACGAAGGGGAGTCTGCAGGCGAGCAAAAGTCTTGATTTCTTCGGGGGAGTTTCATATATTTGCGCAGCAAATGTGAGGATCCGGTGTAGCTCAATTGGCAGAGCGGGTGGCTGTTAACCACTAGGTTGTAGGTTCGAGTCCTACCACCGGAGCGAAGGAAGAGGCCTCAGTGCGCGCACTTGAGGCCGTTGCTCTTTTGGCCCCTCTATGAGCGACCTCCTCGGGGCTCCTTCCCCTGCTGGACACGTCAGCGGCCGGGGCGGCGTGGGTATGTCGGGTAGCCTTGCTCGACCCCTGAACTGCGATGGGGAGCTGGCAGCAGGCCAGCTGATGCGGCCAACAATGCGTCAAGACGAGCGTTTGCCGTGGCTGCTCCGCGAAGGGCGAGCGATGTACACCGCCGAATCCCGGGCCGGGCACAGAGGTGGCGAGAGGAGGTGGCACCCCAGGGCGTCACATCATTGTCCCCGCCTGATTGCTTTTCTCAGGGCAGTCCCACAACAGGGGCGCGGCACCGCTTCTGCGAAGGATCAACGCCCGCAGGTTTTCTCCTCTCCAAGGATAGACTTTCCGGCGTGAGGTGTGACAGTGGCGGCCCCAGGTGGCGGGTGCGGCCGTGCTTGATGGTGAGCGCTTCGGGCGACGCGTCCTGAAGTGGCGGTCGGCACAGACCATGACGCGGGAGGATCCCCCCCGTGAAGAGCAAAGGGGGACGGGCAGTCAGTGCTCGACAAGTGCCGGGGCGTGCTAACCACGAGCAGCCGGGGAGGCCAGAGACCTCTCCCCCCGGGGGGAACTTTCGTCGTGACGACATTGCGCCGGCCGAAGTGCCTGTCCTGGCTGCTTTGGCCCCGCGACTGCTTCACCGTGTTTGTCGAAGGTCCAGGGCATTGGCGAGCCACGGACAGCAGCAAGCAATGATGCATCAACCCAGGAAGTAGCGGGTAGCATCTCCTTGGGCGAGAGGCGCAGTTTTGGCCCAGGCCGCCTCCTTTACGGTAAGTGGGTAGGCGACGGGCCGCGCGAGTGCAGTAACGCCTGACCAGCTAAGGAGGTGTACGATGACATGCAAGGGAGAACAAGTGGCGCTCATTGCCCTGCTGTGCCTGACCATCGGGCATGGCGGGCTGGCTTTAGCCTCTGCTGCCAGCGATGGCTGGGTCTGCCTGGGCCCTGAATTGGCGACCGTCTACGCCTTGGCGATCGACCCCCAGAGGCCGACTACCCTCTACGCCGGGACCTGGAAGTACGGCGTATACAAGAGCACAGACGCTGGCGCGCATTGGAGCCAGATCAACGGCGACCTGGTCTATCTCTATTCCAACAAAGTGCGCGCGCCGGCCGTTGACCCGCAGACGCCGGCCACGGTGTTTCTGGGGACCTATGGTGTCGGGGTATTCAAGAGCACAAACGGGGGCGCGTACCGGAACCAGGCCAACAACGGCCTCACCAATAGCAAAATCCTTTGTCTCACCATTGCCCCGCAGACGCCCACCACTGTCTACGCCGGCACAAATGGCGGGGGATATTCAAGACCACCGACGGGAGCGCGTACTGGAACGCGGCCAACACCGGTGTGACCAACCTCTACGTATCCGCGCCGGCGATAGAGGCTCCGACTCTGTGTGCGGAGACCGAGGGTGGCGGCGTCTGGAAGCGACCCCTGTCGGAGATGATCCGGGTGCCAGGCGCAGATCCCTCTGGAGCAGTGGTGGGCCTCTTTACTCTTGAGCAGAACCATCCAAACCCGTTCAATTCAGCGACGGTTATCTCCTTTAGTCTTCCCGCCAAGTCGTTTGTATCGCTGAAAGTATTTGATGCTTTGGGAAGAGAAACAGCAACATTGGCTTCAGAAGGGTTGTCTGCAGGAACGTACAGGCGGCAATGGCATGCTGTAAACCTTCCAAGCGGCGTTTACCTTTGTCGCTTGGAAGCTGGTACATTCGCTGCAACAAAGAAACTCATTTTGCCGAGATAACGGGCCTGCACGAAGGGCGCCGTTTCGGCCCGCAGGCGGGCAACTGCAGCCAACAGGCGTGGTTAGGACGCTCACATGTGTTGAGGGGAAATGCGGGTTCGCCCCGGGCCGTTTGCCGCGGAAAGAATTGATTTATTGATAGGCGGCAAAGCGCACGGCGTCAACGCGCAGCACGTTGTACGCCGCGCGTGGGGATGGTGGGATAAATTAACAGGCTCCTCACGCGCATTTGCGCAGGAAGGTGGGCATTTTCAGGCCCGCGGGACAGTGGAGGAACAGGGCAGAAAGGAGCGATGGGCAGCGCTACTCGCTTGCCGTGATGGTTATGGCTCTGCCACTGGCATTCATGGAGCTTCCAGGTGCATGAAGAGGTAATCTCCGCAAGGTGTTCGCGGCCGAGCGAATGCGGTTGGTTAACCGCCCGGAGGTCTGAGCTGATCTCTGCATGGTCCCGCAAGAACGGTGTCGACACGTGTGCATTTCTTTCGATCGCAAGTCCGTGCACCCCCCGGCGAACCGCGCGGCGCCAAGGGCAAGGTGCAGGTGCCGCTGTCCTGAGTCTCCTTGTGTAGTGGCGGCTCCATTGGCGTTCCGCGACTGGAGTCCATAACTTGAAGACATTGGGAAGCCGAGGACCCCCAGCAGAGCTAACGGCGTGTGCCGTAGGATAGCCGGCACCAACGGGAGGATCGTCACTAAGCCCCCTAAGGGACGGTCTCTACCCCTCAAGGGGAGTGCTACCGATTGCTACTACATGACCAAAAACCTAACAAAAACGTGCGTTCATGGGAGGAACAGATGAAAAACATTTTCCGACCTGCCCGCTGCGGGGAATTCCTCTTGGCGGCCTCTTGCCTGTGCGCCGCCGGCGTTTCCTTGCACGCCCAATGGGTCCAGACCAGCGGTCCCTACGGCGGCGTTGTTTCTGCTCTTGCGGTCTCCCCCAAGGGGGCAGGCGGCACGAATCTCTTTGCCGGGACTCCGGGTGGCGGCGTCTGGAGACGACCGTTGTCGGAGATGATTACGTCAGTGCCCGCCGAAGACAGGTCCACCGACTTGCCGACGCAGTTCAGTCTTGCGCAGAACTATCCGAACCCGTTCAACCCGGCGACGACCATCGAATTCTCTCTGCCGCACGCAGGTCTTGTCAGGCTGGTGGTGTGCGATGTGTTGGGCAGGGAGGTTGCGGTGCTGGTCTCTGCGCGCCTCTCTGCGGGGCGGCACAAGGTGGAATGGGATGCAGGGGCGGTGCCGGCTGGGGTGTATTTGTGCCGGCTGACCACCGAGGGACTGGCAGCGGTGAAAAAGATGACCGTGCTCGAGTAGGGCTGCCGAGCAGCAATTGGGTGACGAGGCGCGGGAGGGGGCCAGAGCCGCTCCGGAAGAGCCGAGCCGGCCCTTCGCGCTGGGGGCAGCCACGGCGGGGAACTGCGGCAGGCCCTTGCTCTCTGGAGCCCCTGCGGGTTCTCAGGCTTCCTCCCAGAGGCCGCAGTGCACCCCTACGTGGTCTATCCCCTCCCCTTTTTCCGCTGTGTGCCCCCGCGTTCCCAGATGATTATGATTACCTCCAAAAAGCACCGTGCAGGAGACCGCCAAGCAGAAACGCACGCAGCAGACAGGAGCAGGCGACCATGGCAACCTGTACACACCGCTGGCAGATGGCCCACGTCCGCTTCGGGCTGATCGCTTTCGAGAAGTGCTTCCATTGTGGCATGATCAGAACCTACTTCTCCGCAGAGGACGCCCTGCCTCTGGGCGAGGAGTATCGGGAAGAGGATCACTTCTGGAGTCGGGTGGAGACGGCGCAGTCGTTTCGCTTCGACCTGCAGTGCTCCCTCTGCGGGCAGGTGGAAGGGTTTTCCGAATTGATGGGGTTGATGCACTGCACCGCCTGCATGGAAGACTGTCCGGTGGAGCAGCAGCGGAGGGCTCTGGAGCAAGAGCGGACGTGGCTGGTGGTGGCCTTCGGCTTCCTGCCGCAAGCATTGCACAGGCCGCCTGCCGAGCAGAAACTGTCCATCCTCACCGATTACTTCAACCAGCGGCGTGACGTGACACGCTCGCGCAAAGTCGTGCCGTTTACCCTCATCCCCGACCTTTCTCGTTGTGGCGGTGAGTTCCTCCACGACGTGGGCATGCTTTCCCAGGAACCACCTGGGGAACGCAAGCCACTTTTTTCTTAGGCGAAGCGACGGGACGGCCAGCTACAAGGAGAACCTGCATGACTACCAAGGACTTGATGGAGAAGCTCGATTTGCGTGCCATGAGCACCTTTGCCCACCGCGAGGTCAAGGGGGTGATCATCTCCGACATGGTGAGTGATGTCATGGCCTCGGCACGTCAGGGCGACCTCTGGCTCACGGTGCAGACGCACAAGAGCATCGTTCCGGCCGCCAATCTGGTCGACGTAGCTGCAGTAGTGGTGACCAGCGGCAAAGAGGTGCCACAAGAGACCATTGACTTAGCCAGCAAGTTCGGCATTCCCATCCTGTGGACGTCGATGTCGACTTTCGCCCTGGCGGGCAGGCTCCATGACCTTGGCCTGCGGAGCCTGTAGCACCTCCAGCGGCGGTTGGCCCTGGGTGGTTTCGCGCACGAGAGGCCCATGCTGCAGCTCAAGCAGGTCAAGGAGGCTCTGGGGGCGACGGTGCTGGTCGGGGCTGAGCGACTGGATGTGCCAGTGCAGCACGTGTACGCATCCGACCTGATGAGCGACGTGCTGGCCTTTGGGCAGCCGGACTCCCTCCTCCTGACCGGCCTGGCCACGCAACAGGCCGTCGTCTCGGCGCTGATGGCAGAGCTCGTAGGGGTGGTGTTCCTGCGGGGCAAGAAGCCCAAAGGCGGGTGCGAGCAATTTGCAGGGGCGCACGGCCTGGTCTTGCTGGGCACGGATTTGGACATGTACGAGGCCTGCGTGCGCATCGACTCGCTGCGGCGAGAGAAAGCGCCGGCGCACAGGCTGCCAGCTGCCGAAAGAGCGCCTCAGACCCCCTATCTGACGCACTCCTTCACCGTGCAGGGGGGCGATTTCGTCAACGCTGGACTGGTGTCCACCGAGGTCAAGTCGCTGCTCAAGACGATCGGGTTTGATCCCATGCTCGTGCGCCGAGTGGCCATCGCCACCTACGAGGGCGAAATGAACGTGGTGATGCACGCAGAGCGGGGAACGGTCGAGCTGATGGTTGACCCCCGCGTGGTTGTCATCACCATCACGGACCAGGGCAAGGGTATTGAGGATATCGAGTTAGCAATGCAGGAGGGCTTTTCCACTGCCACCGAGGAGATGCGCGCCATGGGGTTCGGTTCTGGCATGGGGTTGCCCAACATGAAGCGCAACGCCGATGACTTGGCCATCGAGAGCCAGGTGGGCAAGGGCACTACCGTGCGCATGAAGTTCTTGGTGTAACTGCGGAATGGCGATGCAGTACTACCACGCACACAGAGTGGCGCAGGAGAAGTGCCGGGGACACATGGCCTGCATGAGGCGTTGTCCCATTCAGGCCATCAGGGTGAGACGCGGGCAAGCGGTCATCTCGGAGGAATTGTGTGTGGACTGCGGGCTGTGCCTGTCGGTGTGTCCCGAAGGCGCGGTGGTGCCCATTGCCGAATCAGGTCACTGAGATATCCCGCTTTGCCTACTCAGTGGTCGTGCCATCGCCGGTACTGTACGCCCAGTTCGGCCCGGACATTCACCCCTACCTGGTGCACCTGGCGCTGCGCGAGTTGGGTTTCGACGAGGTGGTGGATGTCAGCGCTTCCACCGCCGCCTTGGCTGCTACTTTGGCGCGCTACCTGGAAACCTACCAGGGGCGGCGCCCCCTGATTTCCTCCCATTGCCCGTCGACACTGCGCCTGATTCAGGTGAAGTACCCCGACCTGGTGGAACTGATCGTGCCGTTGGATGTGCCGCGTGAGGTGACGGCCCGGGAACTGCGCAAAACCCTACCGGCGCGACTGGGCCTCCCGCCAGAGAAGGTGGGCATCATCTACATTGCGCCCTGTCCGGCAAAGATCGTCTCCATCAAGCAACCAGCGGAAAAGGAAAAGTCCTACTTTGACGGTGCAGTCGCCATCCGCGATGTCTACCCCGTGCTCTTGCCGCACGTGGTGGCCGCCAAGAAGCGCTTTGCGGCACAGGACGTGCCCGAGGGGTTCACTTTCGACCCGGGATGGGCCACTGCAGGGGCGTTAACCTGCTTTGCTACCTCGGGCAATTGGTTGGCGGTCTCGGGTATCGATCAGGTCATGCGCATCTTTGATGACATCGAGAATTCAAAGCTGCGCAACGTGGATTTTGTGGAAGCCTTAGCCTGCATGATGGGGTGCATCGGCGGCCCCTTTGTGGTGGAAAACCCTTACGTTGCGCGGGCCAATATCGAGCGGCAGCGGCAGCGCCACGCCCAGCAGTGCGCGGTGGATATGGCAGAAATCGAGCAGAAACTCAAGGAGCGATACCATTTCTTCGAGCACCCCATTCTGCCGAGGCCGACGCGCTACTTCGACACCGATCTGGAAACATCCATCAAGCGGCTCAAGGAGAGGGAGCGGGTGTATCAGAAGCTGCGGCAAATTGACTGCGGCTGTTGCGGCGCCCCCACATGCCTGGCCTTTGCCGAGGACTTTGTCCGTGGGGAAGTGGAGTTGACCGACCGCATCTTCCTAAGCCAACGCGACGTGCGACTGCCCAGCTGAGGAGGGAATGTGCGAACAGAGGATGACATCTTTGTCGGGTGCACAGGGGAGGAAGGCGAGCTGATCCCCATCTTGCAGCGCGTGCAGCAGAGGGATGGCTATATTTCCGAGGAGAGCGTGCGCAAGATTGCGCGCTTCTTGAAGGTGTCCGAGAATCAAGTCTACGGTGTCGCTTCGTTCTACTCCCAATTCCGCTTTGTGCCCCCTGGTCGTCATTCAATTCGCGTCTGCTTAGGGACGGCCTGCCATGTGCGTGGCGGGCAGATCCTCTTAGAAGCGGTGCAAAGGGAGGTGGGCATCGCCCCGGGACAGACATCGGCCGACGGGCGGTTTGACTTGCAACGTGTGGCGTGCCTGGGGTGCTGTGCCCTGGCCCCGGTGGTGGAGGTGAATGAGGACATCCACAGCCGAGTGACGGTGATTCGTCTCAAGGAGATGCTGAGTGCCTACCAGTAGGTTTGATGAGTTGCACGACAGGGCCGCCGAGAGGTGGCAGGCCCTGCAGCAGAGCCAAGTGCCTGTCATCTACACCGGCATGGCCTCGCGTGGGCGGGCGGCGGGCGCAGGCGAGGTGTTGGCTGCCGTGCAGCAGACGCTGGCCGAGGAGAACCTCCAGGCGCGCATCGTGCAAACTGGCTGTATCGGGCCGTGCTATCTGGAGCCGTTGTTGGACATTGCCCTCCCAGGCCAACCGCGCATCAGCTTCGCCAACGTGACGCCCGAGCAGGCCCGGCGCATCGTTAGTAAGAGCCTGCGACAGGGAGAAGTACCCCTCACGCAAGCGGTCGGCCACTTTGGCGACGGCGAAGGCCAGTTATCCTCCGCACTACCCCGCTTTTTCGACCTGCCCATGCTCAGGCCGCAGGTGAGGGTGGTACTGAAGAACTGCGGCTTCATTGACCCCGAGGACGTGCACCACTACGTAGCGAACGATGGCTATGCCGGGTTGATGCGCGCCTTTGCCATGGGCCCGGAGGCGGTGGTCGAGGAAGTCAAGGAGGCAGGGCTGCGTGGCCGTGGCGGCGCCGGCTTTCCTACGTACCGGAAGTGAGAAATCTGCCGCAATGCGCCCGGCAAGGTGAAGTACCTCATCTGTAACGCCGACGAGGGGGACCCAGGTGCTTTCATGAATCGCTCGCTCTTGGAGAGCGACCCACACGCGGTGCTGGAAGGGATGGTGATTGCCGCCTTTGCCATGGGGGCTACGCAGGGATACATCTACATTCGCGCCGAGTACCCTTTGGCCGTGCAACGCCTGAAGCACGCCCTGGCCCAGATGCGGGCCTGCGGTTTCTTGGGGCACGACATTCAGGGCTCAGGCTTTAGCTTTGACATCACCAGCAAAGAGGGCGCAGGAGCATTCGTGTGCGGCGAGGAAACCGCGCTCATCGCCTCCATTGAAGGGAAGCGGGGCATGCCGCGGTCGCGGCCACCCTATCCCGCGGTGAGCGGCCTTTACGGCAACCCGACCATCATCAACAATGTGGAGACGCTGGGCACGCTGCCGCACATTCTGCGGAACGGGGCGCGCTGGTACCGGCAGTTCGGCACCGAGGGGAACTATGGCACCAAGACCTTCTCGCTGGTGGGTAAGGTGCGGCGCACTGGCCTCATCGAAGTGCCGTTGGGCACGACTTTGCGCCGCATCATTTTCGATATTGGTGGCGGCACGCGCAAGCCCTTCAAGGCAGTGCAGACCGGTGGGCCTTCGGGCGGGTGCCTTTCGGCGGAGTTTCTGGACACGCCCATAAATTACGAGTCGTTAGCCGCAGCAGGTTCTATCATGGGCTCCGGCGGACTGATTGTCATGGATGAGGACACCTGCGTGGTCGATGTGGCGCGCTACTTTTTGGATGTTACCCAGAAAGAATCGTGCGGCAAGTGTTCCCCTTGCCGGGTCGGGTCGCGTCATCTGGTGGAAATCCTGGAGCGCATCGTGTCGGGGCGCGGCGAGCCGGAGGACCTGACGCGCCTGGAGACCCTGGGCGAAACTGTCAGGCGCGGCTCACTGTGCGGGCTGGGACAGACAGCCCCTAACCCGGTGCTTACCACGCTGCGCTACTTCCGGCCCGAATACCTCGCCCACGTCAGCGAGAAGTACTGTCCGGCCACCGTCTGTCGCGAGCTCATTGAATACCGGGTCATCCCCGAAAAGTGCACCGGCTGTCAGCGCTGTGTGAGCGTCTGTCCCACTGGGGCCATCACAGGCCCGCGCGCCGAACCGCACAACCTCGATCCGAGCAAGTGCATCAAGTGTCGTGCCTGCTATGAAATCTGCCGCTTCGACGCCATAGCAGGCGACGCCATCGTCATCAGATCGCGACGGAAAGCAAGCGATGAGCAAACGCAAGAGCAGGAACAGCATTAGCATTCGCATCGACAACCAGCCCCTGCGCGTGGCGGCCGGATCGACCATCCTGCAGGCAGCGCAGCAGCATGGCATCTACATCCCCACGCTGTGCGCGCACAAGGACTTGGCGCCGTTCGGGGTGTGCCGTCTGTGCGTGGTGGAGGTGGAGGGCATGCGCGGCTTTCCTACGGCCTGCACCACCCCGGCCGAAGACGGCATGGTCGTGCGCACGCATACCGTGCAGTTGCAGCAAATGCGCAGCGAAATTCTGCGCCTCATCCTCAGCGAACACCCCGCAAGCTGCTTGGTATGCGACGAGGAGCAGGAGTGCCGCGAGTACATGCACACCATCCGCAAGGTGGGGGTCACCACCGGCTGCCGCTTCTGTCCCAATGACAACCGCTGCGAGCTCCAGGAGGTCGTTCGCTACCTGGGCGTGAAAGAGATCGGCTACCCGGTGTACTACCGAGGTCTGCGGGTGGAGAAAGAAGACCCTTTCTACGATCGGGACTACAACCTGTGCATTCTGTGCGGCCGCTGCATAAGAGTGTGTCAGGACGTTCGCTTGGCCAACACCCTTTCGTTCAAGCAGAGGGGCAGGTACACGGTGATCGGGCCCGCTTTCCAGCGCAGCCACTTAGAGGCAGGCTGCGAATTTTGCGGCGCATGTGTGGAGGTCTGCCCCACTGGGGCATTGGCAGAAAAGACAAGAAAGTGGGAAGGGAAGCCGGAGCGCACCGTAGGCAGCACGTGCGGACTCTGTGGCATAGGGTGTCGCATCCAGCTGGAAGTGAAGGGTGGTGAAGTCATTGGCAGCCTGCCCGCCGATGATCCCTTGGTCAATGCCGGCCACCTTTGCGTCAAGGGGCGCTTCTGCATCACTGAATTGATGAACACGCCGGAGCGTGCCCGCCTCCCGGCAGTGCGCAAGGGAGGGGCATATGTGGAGGTGGCGTGGGAGCAAGCACTGGCCGAAGCGGCAGGACAAGTGGCTGCCTGCCGGCCTGAAGAGTTTGCCATGCTCGTGTCGGCGGACTGCACTACCGAGGACCTCTACGTGGCCTACAAATTGGCCGCGCAGGTGGTCGGTTCGCCGCACGTGTTCACCTCGGCGAGCCTTTACTATGGCAAGGTGTTGCCGTCGTATTTGCGACTTCATGCCCTGTCTGTCCCCGTGACGGAGCTGCGGCGGGCGGACGTGGTGCTCTGCGTGATGGCGGACACACGCTTCGGCATGTCGGTGGTGGGAGTGGAACTGCGGCGCGCGCAGCGCCGAGGTGCACGCCTGCTGACACTTAGCCCCAGAGACCACAATCTGGCCCTGGTGGCGGACCTCTGGTTGCGCCCCGAGCCTGGAAAGGAGGGAGAGCTCCTCCGGGAAATGACCGCACAGGTCACGAGCAGCGTGGCCGGCTCGAGGGTGGCGAGCGGCGACGAGGTACAGACCGCGGCCCGCCTCCTGCGCAAAGCGCGCCGGCTAGTGATCCTCCTGGGGCCGGATTTCATGCGCCAGCCCCTTGCCACGGAGATTGCGAGCGCTGTGGAGGAACTGGCCCGGGCCTGTGGCGCAGGCGTCCTGCCTTTGCCTGTCCACGCCAATTTCCTTGGAGCGATGCTGGTGCAGAGGTTGCTCAGTCGACCAGAAGCGCCCTCGGGCAATGTGCCGCTGTTCGGTGCGACGAAAAGGCCGTGCGTCCTCTATCTCGTCGGCGAGCACCTTCCTGGGGCGCAGCGGTGGGCAGACTATGTCATCTACCAGCACTGTTACCTGCCTCCTGAGCAGAGCCGGGTGGACGTAGTGCTGCCGGCGGCGGCGTTCACCGAAGTGGAGGGGTCACTGATCAACGGTGACGGCAGGCTGCGCGTAGTGAGCAGAGCGGCTCCCCCACCCGGCCAGGCAATGCCCGACTGGATGATCCTGGCGTGCCCGGCCAGGCAGATGGGCAAGTCGGGATTCGACTATGACAATGTGCAGCAGGTGCAACGGGAGATACAGGTGCGCTGGGCGCAGAGCGGACTTGCTCTGCCGGCGCGAAGGCCGCAGCGATGGCCGTGGGACGAAACCGTCACGCCGTCAGTGGCGGTGACGGCAGAAGCTGCCACGGCAGAGGAGGATTCCCTCCTGGCCTACGCCTATCTTAGCGCCCACACCCATCGGGGCTTTCCGCTGGCAGCATTTGTGGAGGGGGCAAGGGCCATACTCGGGGAAGGTGCCGCGGTGTTCAACCCTGCAGATGCTGCCGCACTCGGCATCGAGGATGGGGCGGAAGTGGAGCTTAGTGGCAACGGCCTGCAGTGGCGGGGCAAAGCCGAAGTGCGCCCGCAGCAGTTGCGTGGGATCGCCGCGGTGGAACTGGCAGGGGCCTCCATGCCTCTTGGGCTTTCTGGTCCGGTCACGGTGAGGGTGATCTATGGCTGAATTGCGCGCAACCCAGATGCTTGTCCCCAATATGCACCTACTGACGGTTTTTGCTCCGGAGGTCGCGTGCGGCATGCGGCCTGGACAGTTCGTCATCGTGCGGGCCGAGGAGGAAGGCGAGCCCATTCCACTTTCGGTCGCCGATTGGGATGAAGAGCAGGGGACCCTCAGCATTGTGTTCATGAACGTCGGAGGTACCACCAACGCCCTTGCTGGCCTGCCTGCGGGGAACACACTGCCCAGTGTGGTGGGGCCCCTGGGCAAGCCCACGGAAATCGACCGCTTCGGGACCGTGCTCGGTGTGGCGGGTTGTTTTGGCCTCGGCAGCATCTTTCCCATCGCGCGAGCACTGCACCAGGCCGGCAACAGGGTGATCGTCGTGCTGGAGGCGCGCAGCAGCTTTCTCCTCTTCTGGGAGGAGCGCCTGCGCTCTGTGGCCGATGCACTGCACATCATCACCCGCGACGGCAGCAAGGGGCTGCGCGGCCATGTGGGCAGGTTGACCGAGATTATTGCCGCCTCACAGCCGGTACACCGCATCCTGGTCAACGGGTGTACCTTTCTTCTCAAGCGGGTTGCGGATGTCAGCAAGCCTTTTGCCATCAAGACCATGGTCAGCCTCAATCCCATCATGATCGACGGCACCGGCATGTGTGGCGTCTGCCGGGTGACCGTGGGGGACAGTACGTAGTTTGCGTGTGGGGATGGCCCGGACTTCGGGCACCAGGTAGATTGGCGCGAGCTTTTGCAACGCCGCAAACAGTACGTGCGCGAGGAGACGCTTGCGTTTCGCAGCAGCAGAGGCGAAGAACACGGCATCTGTCAGGGACACACCCATGCCTGAGCCTAACAAGAAAAAGCTCGATCTCCATCGTCGCGAGATGCCCAAACGGTCACCCGAGGTGCGCAGGCGCAACTTTAACGAAGTGGCGCTGGGCTACCCGGTGGAGACGGCGGTAGAGGAAGCGCTGCGCTGCCTCAATTGCCCTAAGCCGTCTTGCATTAGCGGCTGCCCCGTGGAGATCGATATCCCGCGCTTCATCCAGTGCATCGCCGCCAAGGATTTTGCCGCGGGCATTAGGGTCATCAAGGAGAAGAACTGTCTGCCGGCGGTGTGCGGGAGAGTGTGCCCGCAGGAAGAACAGTGCGAGGCGGCATGCCTGCTGAAGAAGCGCGGGGGCCAGATTGCCATCGGTAGGTTGGAGCGTTTCCTTGCGGACTGGGAGGCCGCCCAGGGGGAACGGGAGATCCCCCCTGTTCCGTCGCCCACGGGCAGGAAGGTGGCTGTAGTCGGCGGGGGGCCGGCCGGGCTCACGGTGGCAGGTGACCTCATCAGGTTGGGGCACGCCGTGACCATTTTCGAGGCACTGCACAAGATGGGCGGGGTACTGGTCTACGGCATCCCGGAGTTCCGCCTCCCCAAGGCCATCGTCCACCGCGAGGTGGACTACCTGCGGCGCCTGGGCGTACACATCGTGACCGACTTTGTGGTTGGCAAAACGCGCACCGTCGACAGCCTTTTGGAAGAGTACGATGCCGTCTTCATCGGTTCCGGGGCCGGCCTGCCTTGGTTCATGAAGATCCCGGGAGAGAACCTCAACGGTGTGTACTCGGCCAACGAGTATCTGACGCGCATGAACCTGATGAAGGGTTTCCTCTTCCCCAAGTTTCGCACGCCGATCAAGGAGCACAAGCGGGTGGGGGTCATCGGGGGAGGGAATGTGGCCATGGATTGCGCCCGCACCGCCCTGCGGTTAGGGGCCGAGGTGCGCATCGTCTACCGGCGCCCGCGCGAGGAACTGCCGGCACGCGCCGAAGAGATCGAAAACGCCGAGGAGGAAGGGGTCATTTTCGATTTCCTCACCTTGCCGGTGCGCTACCTCGGCGACGGCAACGGGTGGGTCAATGAGATGGAATGCCTGCGCATGAAGCTGGGCGAACCGGATGCCTCAGGTCGCCGCCGACCCATCCCCATCGAGGGCTCTGAATACCGGCTGCCGGTGGATGCGGTGGTCTGCGCCATTGGCAACAGCCCCAACCCCCTGATTGCCGCCACTACCCCAGGCTTGGAAGTGGGCAAGAACGGCAACATCGTGGTGGACGAAGAAACGGGCAAAACCTCGCGCGAGCGCGTCTGGGCTGGGGGCGATGTGGTCACCGGCGCCGCCACCGTGATCTTGGCCATGGGGGCCGGGCGCAAGGCCGCCCGCTCAATTCATGAGTACCTCTGCTCGTTGTAACTTGCCGGGGGACGCCCGTCCTCGCCCGCCTAACGCAGCAGGCCGCTCACCAGCATGATGACCCCGCTGGCAAAGACGCCGGTGAGAAAGGCCAGATAGGCCAGCTGCACAAAGCGATACTTCTTCCGCGCCAAGAAACGCCCCAGCGTGTACAGCTCCCGCAGCTGCATCTCATAAGAGCGTGAGGGATCGTTCATCATCACTTCCATGGCCTTCACGTACTCGCCGTAGTCCAACTGCAGATAGTCGCTGAAAAAGAGCAAGTTGAAATTGGGGTCGCGCACATCGGGTTTGCCCCTGCGTCGGATGAGCAGGGAGACCTTGGGCATCACGGTGTACACCGCAAAGACCATGGTCAGCAGACAGAAGAAAATGAGGATCAAGGCCGCCGCCCGGCTGCGGGGGGTCTCCACATAGCGCACCGATAGGGTGAGAACCACCGAGGACAGCGTCATCAAGATGTTGGCCTTAAGGTCGGCCATGGAACTCAAGGCGACATGGTGCTCGCGCGTCTGTTTGAGCATGTGGTCCAGATGCGGACCCGGCTGCTGGATGTTCATACCTCCCTCCTTGCACTGCTTCTGTGCGCAAACGTGCCGGCGGTGCACCAAGCTGCGAATCGGTCGAGCAAGTTTAACAAAACCGGGGTAAAAAGGCAAGCAGAAAGAGGAGTGCAGGTGCTGGGCCCTGCGCCGAGGGCGAAGCTTGGTGCCTCGCCCTCGTGCCACAGTTCATTTGTCGCCGTGTCAGTTCAGAACGGAAAATCCAGACCCATGCCTAAGGCGAGGGTCTCGGTCACCTTCGGCAGCACCTGCTTCTCCGGGGCCTCGGTTTTCTCGGTGAAGAGCTTCAAGGCCACCGAGGTGAGCGACGACCGCACCCCTATGCGCAACCACGACGGCTGCGTGCCCAGGGCCAGCCACCGCGCCAAGGGGAGGCGCACTGCTACCCCAGCGCCCAGGTGGCTGATCACGCGGAAAGGCGCGAAGAAGTTGTGCTCCGTCTGCACGGCATCGGCCCGCTGCAGCACCCCGGCGTTGAGTCGCACTGGCAACCACGGCAGCGGCACGTCCAAATAGACACCCACATAGGCGGAGCTGAGGTCCGGAAAGTCTTGTGCCATCTCCATGCCACCGAACACGCCGAGGACGAAAAGGTGCAGGCCAGCGGCAATAGAGTGTGAGCCACGCAGGCGTAGCTCGCCCTCGTCGCGGTACACCACACTGTCCTTCTCGAAGTTAGCCAACAGCAGACTCGCCTGCCCGGTGAGCTGCGGGCGATTGGCCCAACTCAGGCTGACTTGTGGCAGGCGCACATCCGCAGGCGGTCCGATGGTGCGCACTGTCCTTAGCTCATAACTGCCATGCAGGGTGGTGGGAAACCCGCGGGTGTACGTGGCCCCCAGCGAAAGGGGACCAAGAGCGAGGTTGGCACCCACAGAGGCGGCGAAGCGGTCTCCTCTAAGGTCGAGCTTGTAGCCGCCGCAGATTGGGTCGTCCTCCAGGCTGAAATAGCCTTGGAGCGTGCCCCACCAGGGTTGGTTGGTCAGCGGGTCAATTCCCCCGGGCGTGCCGGTGACTACACCCTCCCCCGAGATGTGGCTACGGAACTGCATGGGACGGCCGCTGGTGCTCAAACGGTAGTAGGTCAGGCCCACCCCCAGCGTCAAGGGGCGAAGCGTATAGGAAACGGCGGCCGCCACAGGGAGGACCGACAGGGAGAGCTCGCCCGGCCCACCGGCAAAAGAAGCCTCGACCCTCGTGGTGACGTCCCAACTCACAGGGATCTCCTCCACGGGCAGGTCGGGGACCATCTGGCGGGGGATGGGCGTTTGTACCTGAAAGTGGGTCTGGAGAACAAAGTCGCCACCGGCGCGCATGGCCACACCTCCGCGCCGCGGCTGAAACAGGGCGACACCGAACCGCCAGCGCCGATATTGTTGCGCTATGCCCAGTCCTGCCAACCCGCCCATCTCCTTCAGCTTCAAGCCTGCCTCGACGTCAATGGCACCGTAGGCAAGAGAGCTGTCGCTCACGCGGAAGGTGAAGTTCCCTTCCGAGCTTTCGGGCAAGCCGAAGGCCACCGCCGCCTGCGTGCCCTTCACGCTGTACAAGGCCGCCGGGTTTGCGCTAATCCCCAATGCCCCCTGGCCGCGAGCCGGGTTCAGATACCCAGGATTGAGGAACATCAAGCACGCTTCGGGGACGGTCCCCTGGTAGGAGCCGTTGGCATACTGCGCAGAAGCCTCCGTGTGCAGGAAGGTCAGCGCCAGCAACAGAGTAGCCGCCAGCCCAAAGCACCTTGTCGAACATCTTCCGCGTCTTTGCATGGCCTCCCTCGGACAAGTTTGAGGTGGACCTCATTGTTTGGACAGTCTAGGGGCCTTCTGAAGGTGCAATGAAGACCTACCGTCCGTGACCATTTTAGTCCTTTTTATGCTCAAAAGCCATTTTTCGCAGAAACCGCGAAAAAACAGCTTCACCATTTGCCCTACAATCGCCGATCTCGACTCGGTCCATATCAAACCCTTGGCTCCAGTAAGATCTCAGGCGCTGCCGGCAACCCAAAATAAACTTCCTGCGGTGTCCGGTAACCCAAAGCCTCATGCGGCCGTTCCGAGTTATAAAACCGAAAATAGGCTGAAAGATGCTCCTGGGCTTCCGGGACAGTGCGATACTCATGAAGATAGACTTCCTCATATTTCACCGTCCGCCAGAGACGCTCAACAAAAATGTTGTCATAAACCCGGCCCCGTCCATCCATGCTGACTCGAATCCCTGCCTCTTCCAAAAGCCCGGTGAACTCCAGGCTCGTAAACTGGGAGCCCTGGTCCGTATTGAAAACCTCCGGCTTCGAAACCCGAAGGGCTCGCCGTAAGGCCTCCAGACA